>NZ_AP023063.1:1870000-1893369 GCF_016593215.1 Nitratiruptor sp. YY08-26
CAATCGCCCTATTCAGACTCGCTTTCGCTACGGCTTCGCGTGTGCTTAACCTCGCCACTGACCACAACTCGCAGGCTCATTATGCAAAAGGCAGTCCGTCACCCTGAGCCGAAGCTCATAGGGCTCCGAATGATTGTAGGCATACGGTTTCAGGTTCTATTTCACTCCCCTCACTGGGGTTCTTTTCACCTTTCCCTCACGGTACTTGTGCACTATCGGTGTGATGGTAGTATTTAGCCTTGGAGGGTGGTCCCCCCATCTTCAGTCAGGATAACACGTGTCCCGACCTACTCGCAAGGTCTCTGCCTAGTCCCACCTACACTATTTCGTCTACAGGGCTATCACCTTCTATGGCTTACCTTTCCAGGTAATTCGACTATAATGTAGGCTACACAGAGACGGGCTACTCCCCGTTCGCTCGCCGCTACTAGGAGAATCTCGGTTGATTTCTTTTCCTCCGGGTACTGAGATGTTTCACTTCCCCGGGTTCGCCCCTGACATAGTCAGGTGACCAGTATTACTACTGGCCGGGTTGCCCCATTCGGAAATCCCCGGATCAACGCTTCTTGGCAGCTCCCCGAGGCTTTTCGCAGCCTAGCACGTCCTTCATCGCCTCCATCACCCTAGGCATCCACCGTACGCCCTTTGTAGCTTACACCTACTTCTAAGACGCACCGCCGCCTTACTCAACTACCTTAGTCAAGTAAAACAGCTTGCCTATTGTTTTTACCTCTTTTACTACGAACAATGAGTTGTCAAATAACATAGACCTAAAGTCTAAATAAAATCTTCCACCGAAGATTTTATTTAGACTTTGACATTGGACATTGGTAATTGGACATTGGAGATAAGATACTTTTTCTTTACTCTCATTTCCAATGTCAAATGTCTCATGTCCAATTTCCATCTTGGTGGAGTCTACCGGGATCGAACCGGTGACCTCCTGCGTGCAAGGCAGGCGCTCTCCCAGCTGAGCTAAGACCCCATATCATTGTTGAGTAGTGAATTGTGCATACTCTTTTACGTAGCGTACCTTGTAGTACGTGAGTGAAAGAGTTTATGCAAGACTCTCTCAACATGGTGGGCCTGAGAGGACTTGAACCTCTGACCTCACCCTTATCAGGGGTGCGCTCTAACCACCTGAGCTACAGGCCCATTATTAAAGCTCCGCCCCTGATAAGGGCTCCTCTTAGCTCTTACTGACTCCACTTTTCCTTTTTTTCAAAGAACATCTTTGATCTCTCACAACTAGACAGAGAACGAGCCCCCTGAGCCAATAAGTGTGAGTACTTATTGACTCTTCCATCCAAAGAAACGAATCTTTGGATCATCACTCTAGAAAGGAGGTGATCCAACCGCAGGTTCTCCTACGGTTACCTTGTTACGACTTCACCCCAGTCGCTGAGCCCACCGTCGACAGGGGTCCCCCCTTACGGGTCGGTCCCCCGGCTTCGGGTGAGCTCAACTCCCATGGTGTGACGGGCGGTGAGTACAAGACCCGGGAACGTATTCACCGCGGCATGGCTGATCCGCGATTACTAGCGATTCCGACTTCATGCAGTCGAGTTGCAGACTGCAATCCGAACTGGGACGCGCTTTAGAGATTTGCTCCACCTCGCGGTATTGCCTCTCTCTGTACGCGCCATTGTAGCACGTGTGTCGCCCTGGGCATAAGGGCCATGATGACTTGACGTCATCCTCACCTTCCTCCCGGTTACCCGGGCAGTCTCCTTAGAGTGCCCACCCGAAGTGCTGGCAACTAAGGACGAGGGTTGCGCTCGTTGCGGGACTTAACCCAACATCTCACGACACGAGCTGACGACAGCCGTGCAGCACCTGTCACCGAGCTCCCCCAAAAGGGGGCACCCCTCTATCTCTAGAGGGTTCTCGGGATGTCAAGCCCAGGTAAGGTTCTTCGCGTATCTTCGAATTAAACCACATGCTCCACCGCTTGTGCGGGTCCCCGTCTATTCCTTTGAGTTTTAGCCTTGCGGCCGTACTCCCCAGGCGGGATGCTTATTGCGTTAGCTGCATCACTGAGGTGACTAGCACCCCAACGACTAGCATCCATCGTTTAGGGCGTGGACTACCAGGGTATCTAATCCTGTTTGCTCCCCACGCTTTCGCGCCTCAGCGTCAGTACCGTCCCAGCAGGTCGCCTTCGCAATGGGTATTCCTGGTGATCTCTACGGATTTTACCCCTACACCACCAATTCCACCTGCCTCTTCCGGACTCTAGTCTACCAGTTTTGGACGCAGTTCCACAGTTAAGCTGTGGGCTTTCACATCCAACTTAGCAGACCGCCTACGCGCCCTTTACGCCCAGTGATTCCGAGTAACGCTTGCACCCTCCGTATTACCGCGGCTGCTGGCACGGAGTTAGCCGGTGCTTATTCGACAGGTACCGTCATCTTCTTCCCTGTCAAAAGGAGTTTACACCCCGAAGGGCGTCATCCTCCACGCGGCGTTGCTGCATCAGGGTTTCCCCCATTGTGCAATATTCCCCACTGCTGCCTCCCGTAGGAGTCTGGACCGTGTCTCAGTTCCAGTGTGGCTGACCATCCTCTCAGACCAGCTACCCGTCATTGCCTTGGTAGGCCTTTACCCTACCAACTAGCTGATAGGCCGCAGCCCCATCCCATAGCGCTAACGCTTTCCACAACCATACTTTCGCATGGAAGGAGTATAGGGTATTAGCAGCCCTTTCGGGCTGTTATCCCCCACTATGGGGCAGGTTAGCTACGTGTTACTCACCCGTGCGCCGCTTAGCTGACACTCTATCCCGAAGGATAGAGCCGTTCTCGCTCGACTTGCATGTGTTAAGCACGCCGCCAGCGTTCACTCTGAGCCAGGATCAAACTCTCCATAAATATCTATTTATGAAGTTTTAAAATCCTCTTTTAAAACTCAAAGGACTCGTCTCTGTCTAGTTGTCAAAGATCTCAAATTCACAAGAACTCTCTCACTCATCTTCACTCAAGATAAGTGATTCGAACTCTTTTTCAAGGGGCGTTATTTTACTCAATCTCTTGATTTTTGTCAAGAGCTCTTCGAAATCTCTCTTAAGATTTCTCTCAACCCCCCTCTTTTTTGAGGACTGAAATTATGCCAAACTTTCAGCTCTTTGTCAAGAGCCACTCAACTTTCCCCTCTCGCTCTGGTCTCCCCAAAGACCTCTCTCGCGTTTGGAGCCGCAATTATATTTTAATCTAGTGGTTTTGTCAAGCTGTTGTATAAGTCCAATACACATAATTGCATTTAAGCCATAAAAATTTTTCTATAATGAAACAAGTGATTTAAGATAGTTTATATAGGAATAATTTATCATTCTTCTGTATCATTATGCTTGACAGGTTTTCTTATATCTATTATAGTATCGCAAAAACTAATAACAACAGGAGGAAAAATATGAAAACTTACGATAACGATATTTTACAGATGAAAGAGCGTATAGCTTCTCAGAAAACCAAAACAACAGAGGAAAAAAAGTATAATATAGCCACATTTATAAAAATGACATATCAACTCTTTGCAGCAAGTCTTATTGCAGCAACTGCCGGTGCATATATAGGTATGCAGATGGCACCAGTCATTGCGTCTTGGTATTGGGGATTGGTAATTTTAGAATTTGCAGCTCTTTTTGGTATCTACTTTACTAAAAATAAACCTGGTATCAATCTTTTAATGCTTTTTGTCTTTACATTTATGACAGGTTTGACACTTACACCACTTCTTAGCGCAATATTAGCTCTTCCAGCTGGGGCATCAATCATTACAAATGCACTGCTTCTTACAGGAGTTGCTTTTGGTGGTACCAGTCTCTTTGCAATAAATACAAAAAGAGACTTTACTTTCATGGGAAAATTCCTTTTTGTTACATTGATTATTCTGGTAGTTGCTGGACTCATCAATATTTTTGTTGGAAGCCCTCTTTTGCAAACAGCAATTGCAGCAATTGGCGCAATTTTATTTAGTGCATTTATTCTCTTTGATACACAAAACATTATTAGAGGCAACTTTGCAAGTCCAGTAGAGGCTGCAATTGCACTCTATCTTGATGTACTTAACCTCTTTATCTCAATTTTACAACTTTTAGGAATTTTTGGTAATGAAGAGTGATACAGCTCCATCAAATGTTCCTAAACTCTATAGACTCATTGATGCTAATATCAACAGGCTACGCGAAGGCATTCGCGTAGCCGAAGATGTTGTACGCTATATCTACGATAATAAAGAAATAGCATCGAGACTTAAAAAAATTCGCCATCAAATACGATTTGATGATCCGTTACTACTTCAATACCGAGATATACGCAATGATGTTCTCAAAAAAAGCACAAAAAGTGAAATGCAAAGAGAAACTATTGAAGAGATTATAAAAGCCAATATGAAGCGAGCGCAAGAGTCTGCACGGGTATTGGAAGAAGCTTTGAAGCTCATTGATCCAAATTATGCAGAACTTTTTAAAACTATTCGCTATGAACTCTACGATATAGAAAAAGAGCTTTAATCTGCAAAAAACTCTTCACTACTTCCATTTAAATCAAAAAAAGTAGTTGCACTCTTGTTTGTTTCAAGTTCTCTTACTACCACCCTCCATCTCCCCTCTTCTCTTCCGGGCACAAAGCGATAATCATATACTGAGCCATAAAATGGAGGCACTTTAAATTTTTTAATACGATCATCATCCCCTTTAGGAGAGTACCAGTGAAACTCAACCGTTAATCCATGAGCATTATCAGATCTTTGAATAAAATATGTACATGTTATTCTTTCATTCTCTTGCTGACAGACAATATCTGCAGCAATCAATAGAGGGAAAAGGATGAGTACTATTTTTCGCACCATAGAAATATCACTTCAAATTCAAGATAATTTTTATTAAATGTTCGCATAAATTGCCTCAGACTTGCTACTGAAGCTCTCTTTTCTCCACTACTTACACCACTTTTTTTGATATAAGAAAAAGCGCTCTTTATATCTGGAAAAAAGAGTTTATACTCCCGTATCTCATAGTTTACCATAAAATATTTTTTTGCAATGTCCAAAACCTCTTTGGCTGGACGTATTGGAGATTTGATATCTAACTTTTCATGAATCGAGCGAAAAGTATTATTTGTAAAAAGAGCTGCTGATACATGAGAAAAATTTTGCAGATGCATAAAAACAGCATCAAGATCTTTGCTCCATTGCAATGAGGATGAGGCAAAAACTTGGTCGATTTTTCTTTTTTGTAGCTTTTGCCAACAAAGATTGCTATCAAAACTGCAATAGATCTTCTCTACCTTTGTAGTAGGATGAAACGAAAGCATTTTTGCAGAGAGATCAAGGGCATAAAATTTCTCAAAATCCCATGTAATAGCGCTATATACCTCTCCACTTCCTGCACCTAGATCTAAAATATATCTACCTTGAAAAGGAGAGTTTTCAACTAAATATTTTGCTACTTTTGTTTGAATAATTTTTTGCCGTTGGTAGGCAGAAGCAAATCTATCAAACTCTTTAATATGTTTCAATATATATTTACCTTACATTCGATATAATTGGGCAAAATTTTTGCAAAGGAACCAGATGATAAAGATCCTATTTATTTTACAGATCGTTTTGGCGGTTATTTTAACTATTATTATTTTACTACAAAAAAGCTCTTCAATTGGGCTTGGGGCATACAGTGGAAGCAATGAATCGGTATTTGGTGCAAAAGGACCACAAGGATTTTTAGCAAGAGCTACATTTTTCTTAGCTACGGTTTTTGTGCTCAATACTATTTTGCTAGGCTATATGTATAACAAAGAGTACAATAAATCTGTAGTAGATAAAATTAAAACAGAAAAAACATCACCAATTCCTACAGTTCCAGCACCTACTCCTGCACCAAAAACAGATGTTCCACAAGCTCCTTCTACGAAGTAGTCTCTTTTTTGCGCTCAGCCTCTTTGGCGATGCGCATATTTTTGTCTATCACCGTTTTGGGGATCCACGCTATCCTGCTACCAATACATCTTTAGAGCAACTAAAAAAGGATTTTACATATCTCAAAGAGCATCACTATAAAGTTATTCCTTTACAGCAGCTTGTAGATGCACTCAAAAACAGAGAAAAAATCGATGATAAATGGATAGTACTCACTATCGATGATGGCTATAAAAGTTTTTTAAAAGCTCTCCCTCTTTTTCGCAAATTCAAATACCCATTTACTATTTTTATAGCTACTAAGCCCATTGAAAACGGGTATGGAGACTTTTTGCACTGGGAAGATTTACGTCTCATCAAACGGTTTGGTGAAATTGGTCTGCACTCCCACGCTCATCCACATCTTGTTAATCTCTCAAATGAACAGATCCAAAAAGATACACAGCAAGGACTGCAACTTTTACAAAAACATCTTGCGCTACAACCAAAATCGTATGCTTACCCCTATGGAGAGTATGATGAGAGAGTCAAAAAGATTATCAAAAGTTTTGGATTTAGTACAATTTGTAATCAAAACATAGGAGCTATTAGCAAAACATCAGATGTTTATGATCTTGATCGTATAGCACTTGTAGGTAAAAGTAACATTGCAAAGCAGCTTCACATTCAGCATCTCAACGCACAATGGCTTGCACCCATACATTATCCTCGCACCGGTATTTTAGAAAATGTAAAAATAAAAGTGTCTCCACAATATACCACTGGATGGCTCTATGTGACAGATTATGGTTGGAAACGTGTAAAAATAAAAAATGGTATTGTTAATGAATACCTTGGTTACAAACTCAAAAGAGATCGCGTAAGGGTAATTATAAAGGTAAAACATAGTAAAATTAATACAAAAATTTTAGTAAGGAGTCGATATGGAACTGAATGAAGTGTATGAATTTGCCAAAGATCATATGCAAAAAAGTCTTGAGGTACTGAAAAAAGACTTCAATACTTTGCGTACAGGGCGCGTTACTACTGCGGTTGTAGAAAATATTAAAGTTGATTACTACGGAGCCCCAACTCCTCTCAATCAAGCTGCAAGTGTAGTTGCTGCTGATGCCACAACAATCGTAATCTCCCCTTGGGATAAATCCTTACTTGGAGAAATCGAGCGAGCTATACAAGAGGCAAATATCGGTGTTAATCCCAATAATGACGGAGAACAGATCAAACTTTTCTTTCCACCAATGACAGTAGAGCAAAGAGAAGCTGAAGCGAAAAAAGCAAAGCAGTTTGGCGAAAAAGCAAAGATTGCAATCCGCAATGTAAGACGCGAGGCAAACGATAAGATAAAAAAACTCTTCAAAGATAAAGCGATTACAGAAGATGAAGAGAAGAGAGCTCTTGAAGAGGTACAAAAAATCACAGATGAGTTTGTCAAAAAAGTAGATGAGCTTGTCAAACAAAAAGAGCAAGAGATCATGAAGGTGTAGCTAAGGTCAGCTTTCAGCTGAGCAAGCAAACTGCTTTGCTTGCGTACCTTAGCAAAAGCTGTGAATATATGCGAATCCTAAATTTTAATTTAGTGATGAGCATATGAACAGCTGGGTTACCTTGAAAAAAACGAAGCTGAGCAAAGCGAAGCAAGTTTTTGGTTAGGTAGTAAACCTAGGTTGAAAAGTATTTTGATGAGGAATTTTACTAAGGATGAAAATGCTAGACATTGAAAAGATCTACAAAGATGCTGGGGCTCTCCTAGAGGGGCATTTTCTGCTCTCTTCTGGTAAACACAGCACCAATTATCTTCAAAGTGCAAAAGTATTAGAAGATCCTAAAAGAGCTGAGATATTAGCCAAAGAGCTAGCAAAGCAGATTCAAGATGCTGGCATAAAAATAGATACTGTCTGCTCTCCAGCAATCGGAGGGCTTTTGGCGGGATATGAGCTGGCACGTGCCCTTGGTGTGCGCTTTATTTTTACCGAGCGCAAAGATGGAAAGATGACACTGCGCAGAGGCTTTAGTGTACATCCAGGTGAAAAGGTACTCATCTGCGAAGACATTATCACTACTGGTGGTTCCGCTATGGAAGCTGCCCAAGAGATTCAAAAAAGAGGTGCAGAAATAGTAGGATTTGCTGCCTTAGCAAATAGAGGCGTATGCAAAAGAGAGGGTGGACTAGAAAAATCGCAGCCAGAGTGTAAGCTCCCTAACGACAAACCACTTTTTGCACTTGCAGATTTTACTTTTCCACTGTATGAGCCACAAGAGTGTCCACTCTGTAAGCAGGGCTCAACTCCTATAAAACCTGGCAGCAGAGGCAATTGATGGCTCGCTGGCGTGATATCAAAAAAGGTAAAATTGCACAACAGCACAATGAGCCTCAAACAGCTTTTACGCCAGCTCCCATAGCCGATAGGCTCAAAGCTTTTTTAACAGATACATTTATGATAACTATGCCAATTATCTATATTGTGATTTATTTCATAATGGGAAGTAGAGAGGGTTTTCGCGATCATATGGCACAAGGATGGCTCTATATCATTATTCCTCACATGCTCATCGTCACACTTCTTTGGAGTATTAAGGGGCAGACTCCAGGTATGAAAGCGTATAATATTAAAATCACTCGCTTTAACGATCCCAATAGACTTCCAAACTTTTTCCAATCACTCCTACGCTATATTTTTATGCCAATTTCTATTCTTTCTGTTATTGGAGTTGCTATTGCCCTCTTTCGTAAAGATAAACAGACACTTCACGATCTCATATCATTTACAAGGCTTGTGAAGGTTGCAGATATTTAGTCTTATTAGTGCATTTTATTTCTTTTTCTTTGCCATTATTGGCGTCTATGTGATCTATCTTCCAAAGGTTCTCGATATTGTAGGCTATACATCACTCCAAATCGGAACTATTTTTGCCATTTCGCCCCTTACACGCTTTATCACTCCATTTTTTTTCCTTAAAAAGTGGCAACTTACACCAAAAATCTATAAATTTGCACTTTTTTTAGCACTCATTGCTGGAATTTTATTCTTTTTTACAATTGATAATTTCTATCTCTTTACCATTCCAAATACACTTCTTGGAATCTCTTTTGCACTTACTCTCCCCTTTGTAGAGACAATTGCTTTAGCCCATATTGGTAAAGAGCGGTACGGCAAAAGCCGGCTATTTGGATCGATTGGTTTTATTGTTATAGCATTAGTACTTGCAAAATTTATGCATACTCCAAAAATTGCGCTTTGGTTTTTATTTGGTGCAATCTGCTTCACAGCTCTTTTTGGCTTTCCTCTTGCAAAAGAAGATCCCACAAAAAGCAAAACACCCATAAAAGAGCGTTTTTCACTCCTTGCTCACTGGCCACTATGGGCAAATATTTTTTTCATGCAAGTGAGCTTTGGACCATTTTATAACTTTTTTACAATTTATGAAAAAGAGCATGGGCTAAACTATACTACTATTAGCTACCTTTGGACATTTGGTGTTATTGCTGAAATTTTCATGCTCTATTTTCAAGGGCCTCTCCTTAAAAAAAATCTCTTAAAACTTTTACAATTATGTAGCTTCATTACTGCTGGGCGATGGCTAATACTTCACTTTTTCCCTACAAATTTACCACTGCTCTACTTTGCCCAATCGCTCCATGCTTTTAGCTTCGCACTCTATTACACAGCTGCAATTAGTCATCTCTTTTTTCTCTACAAAAACAAAACACTCGCGCAGCAGTTTTTTGGAGGTATAAGCTTTGGACTGGGAGGTATGGTCGGAAGTCTCCTCGCAGGTGCAGTATATGGAGAGCATCTTTTTATGTATGCTGCGATAGTTGCACTTTTTGCAAGCTTTATGCTCTTTTTTGAATACAAAAACCATAGCAGCCAATAAATTGGCCACTTTAAAATTTACGCTTTTGCTTGGTAGTAGCAGCGTTTTGGAGATTCGATTTTTCCTTCGGCTTTGAGTTTTTTGATGATTTTATCAATCTCTTTCTTTTCTACTCCTAAAGCCTCTGCAATTTCACCAGCTTTCATAGCTTTATCTTTAATGAGCTCTAAAACTTTCTCTTCCATGTTTCCTCCTTTAGCGAAATTCTACTATCTCATCTCTTTGCAGTCTCTTTTTTGGTGGTCGCTCCATAGCACAATATCCAAAAGCCACCATAAGCGCTACACTTTGATTATGCGGCTGCAAATACTCTTCTACTTTTTCTTTTTCAAATCCTTCAATAGGGCAGCTATCAATCCCTCTATATGCAGCTCCTGTCATCATATTCGCAGCTGCTATATAGCACTGCTTTTGCACCCAACAATCGATATCTTGCTTTTGCAAAAATGCAAAGTAGCGATCAATATAAGCCCTCGTAGCCTCAGGGCTAAGGCCACGCCTAGCAAACATCTTTGCTATATACTCCTTGTCTTGCACAACTGCTCTATCAGCTTTTATAACAACCAAATGGCTACATGTAGTTATTTGCTTTTGATTCCAGCAAAGAGGTTGTAACTCCTCTTTTATCTTTTGATCTGTTATTACTAGAAGTCTCCAAGGCTCCATCCCAAAAGAGCTTGGACTGAGCCTTGCATACTCTAATATGACATCAAAATCCTCTTGCGGGATACTCTTTTGAAGAAATCTCTTGCATGCAAATCGTCGCTGCATTGCAGCAAGAAATTTATCCTCCATAGACACGTCCCTTTATTTTCTCTACAATCTCTTTTATTTCATCAAAAAACTGCTTCACCTCACGCGCAAGATCCTCATCCTCTGCAAAGATCTCTGTATGAACAACTGCTATGAGTTTGTCATTGAGAATCAAAAGATCTTCAATATCTCTCTTTGAATTTTGCACATAGTTATTAAAATCATCTCCTTCAAAAAATTTGATGCGCTCAACCTTTGCACTCATCTCATCAGCAAAAAGTTTTGAAGCTTTTGTTGCAAAGATTGCTTTTTTGAGAGACTCTTTGAGATTGCGTACCTTTGCCAAGAGAGGTTGCTGCTGCTTCACATACTCTTTAGCTGATTCAAAGAGTGCCTTTGCTCTTTCTAAGTTGCTCGAAGCTGCTGCATGCATCTTGAGGTAGTAGACAAGATATCCAAATATGAAAGCTACGAGAACGCTAAATGCAATTCCCAAAGCTGGCGCTGCACCGCTTGTACCTGTGAAGAGATCGCTATAAAATCCGTAAGCTTGCTCAAAAAATTTCAAATCTATCATATTAGGATCAAAATTGAGCTTTTTAAAATATGCACCCACTGCTCCAAAACCAAAAAATACTATAAGTGCTGTGAGCACTCCCCAAAATTTTGCCCCCAATGTGCCTGAACGCGGCTCTTTAATTTCAAAAGGCTTTAGTGGCTCTATCTCTTTTACGATTCTCTCTTCATCTTCACACTCAATAATCGGAGTAGAAGCAATCTGGGGAATATTTTTAATCTCACTCAATGCCTCTTTCATCTCTTCAAGATGAGAAAGGGCAATAGTATCTCTTAGGCTTTTAAATTCAGCTAACGTTGCATTAAACTCCTGAATGTTTTCATTTAACTCTCTTTCAAACTCCTCTACTAACTCCCTTGCCTTTTGTGTGATAGATTGGATCTGCTGCAATTTACTCATGATGCTCTCCTATTTCTTTTGTTTTGCCATCCTTTTTCTTACATGCGGATCAAGATAGCGTTTTCTCAGTCGAATGGACTTTGGCGTCACCTCTACAAGCTCATCCTCTTCTATCCACTCTAACGCTCGCTCGAGTGTCATCTTGCGTGGTGGAGTAAGCTTGATTGCCTCATCACTTCCTGCTGCACGCACATTGGTGAGGTTTTTTCCTTTGATAGGATTTACTTCTAGATCATTGGGGCGTGAATGCTCTCCAATAATCATCCCCACATAAACTTCAGTTCCAGGCTCTATGAAGAGCACTCCACGCTCTTGGAGGTTAAAAAGAGCGTAAGCTAAAGCTTTGCCATTCTCCATAGAGATGAGAGCTCCATTTTTGCGATGCTCCACCTCCCCTACAAAGGGGCGAAAATCTAAAAATGAATGGTTCATTACTCCTTCACCCTTCGTATCAGTCAAAAACTCACTGCGAAATCCAATAAGTCCCCGTGCTGGGATCTCAAACTCAATCCTCACACTCCCCTCATCCATAGGTGTCATCGATTTCATCACAGCTTTGCGGCGCCCAAGCTTATCAATAACAGTCCCGCTATAATCTTCTGGCGTATCAATCACAAGATACTCAAATGGCTCTAACTTCACACCATTTTCCTCTTTGATAATCACTTCAGGACGAGAGATGCTAAATTCATACCCCTCTCTTCGCATATTTTCAGCTAAGATTGTGATTTGCAGCTCTCCACGTCCGCTTACTTTAAAGCGCCCTTCGCCCACCTCTTCTACTCGCATAGCAATATTTGTCTCCATCTCTTTAAAGAGACGATCTTTGAGCTTATTGGATGTGACATGCTTACCTTCGCGCCCAGCAAGAGGTGAATCGTTGACGCTAAAAAAGACGCTCAGAGTTGGCTCTTCGATATGGAGGGGATCAAGCGGCATAGGATTTGCTGGATCAACGAGGCTATCACCAACATCGATATCTTCAAATCCTGCAACTGCTACAATATCGCCAGCTTCAGCTTCATCAATTTCTAATCTATTGAGTCCCAAAAAGCCTATGAGTTTGCTAATGCGCCCTTTTTTCTCTTCGCCATTTGCTTTGACTAGCAAAAGCTCATCCCCTCGCTTAATGCGGCCATTAAAGATCCTCGCAATTCCTATACGTCCTACATAGTTATCATAATCGAGTGTAAATACTTGCATCTGTGCTGGATTATTAGCACTACCACTTGGAGCTGGAACATGCTCAATAATAGCTTCAAAAATGGGAGTAATATCTTTGTTTTCATCCTCTAAATTCCATTTAGCATAGCCATCTCTTGCAGCTGCATAAAGAATAGGAAAATCGAGCTGATCTTCACTAGCATCCATCGCTACAAAGAGATCAAAAATCTCATCTACCACCCGCTCTGGCTCTGCTGCTGGTTTATCAATTTTATTGATAACAACTATCGGCTTAAGCCCCAAGCTAATCGCTTTTTTGACCACAAATTTTGTTTGAGGCATTACCCCTTCTTGAGCATCAACAAGGAGTAAAACTCCATCCACCATCTTAAGCACCCGCTCTACTTCACCACCAAAATCGGCGTGTCCTGGGGTATCGATAATATTGATTTTAAAATCGCCATAGCGGATCGCTGTATTTTTTGAGAGGATCGTAATTCCCCGCTCTCTTTCTAAATCGTTGCTATCCATCGCTCGCTCAGCAAGCTCTTTGTGCGCTTCAATAGTTCCTGATTGTTTTAAAAGTTCATCTACAAGGGTAGTTTTTCCATGATCAACGTGTGCTATAACTGCAATATTGCGAATATTTTGCATCCATTTCCTCTTTTTAATCTAAAATTTATCTTATTTTACTACCCTTTTGCAAAAGGAGAGATTAAATGATTAATTACTTGATTTTTGATATGGATGGCACACTCATTGACAGCTCTGCAATCATCTCAAACTCTATTAATTATGTGCGCAGCAAGCTTGGACTTCCGCCAATGGATAAAAAAGTAATCCTAGAAGCGGTTAATGATACCTCTATCCACAGACCAAAATTTTTTTATGGTGTAGAAGAGTATGAACCAAAACATGTAGAGTGGTTTAGAGAGTACTATGCCAACAATCACCATAAAGAGACTGTGTTATATACAGGGGTAAAGGAGCTTCTTGAAGAGATAAAACCCTACTTTCGCCTCTTCCTCGCCACAAATGCTTATCGCGTGAGCGCCGAGCTTATTTTGAAAAATCTTGGTATCTATGAATATTTCGAGATCATCGTCTGTGGCGATGAGGTTCCCCATCCTAAACCGGCTCCCGATATGATTTTTAAAATCATCGATTACTTTGGATGTAAAAAAGATGAGATCCTCCTCATAGGAGATGGAAAGACTGACGAAGAGGCTGCATGTGCAGCCGGTATTGGCTTTTTGAAAGTTAACTGGGGATGGAGTGAGTATGAAGATGCTATTAAAAGTGTGGAGGAGTTAAAAGAGATATTATTATCTCTTAAAGCTTAATTCTATTAATTTTAAATTAGCATTTACTATTTCACATATATAATTTTTTCAAGGCGCAAGAGCGCCTCTCTTTATCTCCTTTGAATTCCCCTACTACCTGCAAATCCAAAAAGAGCTATTAAAAATCCAAGAGCTAATGGTGAAAGGGGAACAGTAACAGATGCTTGTGGTTGCCCTTGGCCAATGTATCCTCCTCCTGGATCTTTGATCACTTTATTTGCGATACCATCACCATCTAAAGCCCCACCATCAGTGAGAGTAAAACTCACAATTGTCTGATTATGTGCTTGGTCATGCTGTACGGTTGAATCAATTTTTACCCAATTACCATTTATCTCTTTGGCATATCCTACTATATTTGGATTATAAGGATAGTAAATATGCACAGTTGCACTATCTCCAGCATTACTTACGTTAATGTCGAAACTTACCGTTCCATACGGAAGCTCTATCTGCTCACCATCTTGCGTAGTAACAGTTTTAGAAGTCTCATCCTTTACAACATGATAGAGCTTATTAGTTTCATCGGTAACCACTCCTATGAGATAATCTCCTCCTTGGGGCGTAGCTACATTATTCTCACAATCATCTTGTATTCCATTACGGTTTATATCTACAGTTTGATCTTCAGTCGTATTATCATCATCTTGCCAATAGAAGTTATAATCTTCTATAAGCGTAAGATGATAATGAATGATAAAATCTTCATCTTCTTCGGTGGCTTCCGATAATGATTCCCTATGAATATGCCCATTACATCTGTCTGCAGGTTTGCAAAATCTTACATTATACTCTGGTGCACCTTCCAAAACACCGTCTCCCGATGCGTTGACTTCTTGAACTTCGTATTCAACACCTGCTCCCCATACAGCAGATAAAATATTTGGTAAAGCTGAAATGGGATAACAGTTATTCAATTGAACCTTATAAGCCGAAGGAGTAATATACTTCTTCACATTAATATCAACAATAGGTTTCCCCGCTGCAAATACAAGAACAGAAAGGAATAATAATAACCATATTACATGATGCAATCTTTTCATGCTTAATCCTTCAACTTTAATTAAGATAAAATTTAAAAAAATGATAGCATAAAATTCATTAAAAATAATTTATGCTTTAATATTTACTTCAATATTTACTTCTTCTTGCCTCCCACCACCCATAGACACCAATCAAAAATGGCTCAAATCTTGCAGCATAATTGATGAAAAAATTCTTGATGGCACAGAGGGCATCTCCAGCCAAATAGTGTCTTGCAAGATAGAAGTGCACATAGGGATTTATATTGGCAACAGGAGCTATCGTACAAAAAGAGAAAAGCAGCATAGAAAAAAAGTGAAGCATAAAAAGTAGCAGCACTCCTGTATAAAGTATCTCCCATCTTTTTTTAAGAGGTATCTTAAATGCTAAAACAATTGCCAAAAGCAGTGAAAGAGTTAATGGAACATTGAAGGTTACTGCCTCCATATCCAAACTAAGATCCATTGTAAAGTCGTGGCTCTTTCCCTTTATATCTTTCATTGGAGTAGCATTTTTTATGCTAAAGATGATCTCTTTTCCTTTTGTATCTGTTTTTTGTATAGCAAGATCGTAATATTTTGCAGTAATACCAAATGATGTGTTGGAGACAAAGAAGTTGTAGTAGTTTTTGATATAGCTCCATCCCAAAATCGTAGGAAAAAGCAGAAGCAAAAAGAGCATAAAGAGTTTAAGCAGATGTCTTTTCATCACTTACCCTTTGCAAGTAAAAAAGAAAAGCCAAAAATGCAAGTACTATCATAATGCTTTGGGTAACATAAGTATGCATCAATTCAAAATATTTTGGATAGTGCTCTATCGTCCAGGCAAGCAATGCTATGCGAGCGATATTGATCACTTCTAATATAATCGTCCCAAAAACTCCATAAATAATCTTTGATTTCAGTTTTGCCGGATATGCAAAAACTCCGGCAAGATAGATAAGCACCGCCTCAAGACCATTACAGCCAAACTTGATGATCATATCCGCATGAGGTAGATGCAGCATATCATTTTTGGCAGTAACCGCAATGCCAAGCATTTGAATAAAAAAGGCTGAAATAGAAGCTATGAAATTGTTATAAAAAGACTCTATATGCAAAGCTTCTCTCATAGGTGCAAAATCGACAAGGAAAAAAGCGATCGCAAGATAGAGTATATATAGAGCTACAAACTTTTTCATCATTTTCCTTTAAACTAAATGTATCAAAGAAAAACTAAGTTTATGATAAATCCAATAGCTATTTATCGACGTAAAAAGTTCAACTGGCGGTGCAAATTTTATAATATATTAAGAAATAATTTTATAACATCAAGAAACAAGGTTAGTAAACTTTTAATTAAATATGAATCTCAAAAAGGATAAATTCATGAGAGCATTGCTCCTCTTTCTCTTTACACTCCTTATTACCTATGCCGCTCCCTTTGCCTATATCACAAATTCAGATGACGATACCGTCAGTGTCATCGATACCGCCACAAACAGTGTCACAGCTACGGTGAATGTAGGAAGACTCCCTCAAGGCGTTGCCGTCACTCCCGATGGAAGCAAAGTCTATGTGGCAAATTGGAATGACAATACCGTCAGCGTCATCGATACTGCTACAAACAGTGTCACAGCTACGGTGAATGTAGGAAATAGACCTGCAGGCGTTGCCGTCACTCCCGATGGAAGCAAAGTCTATGTGGCAAATTGGAATGACAATACCGTCAGCGTCATCGATACTGCTACAAACAGTGTCACAGCTACGGTGAATGTAGGAAATAGACCTGCAGGCGTTGCCGTCACTCCCGATGGAAGCAAAGTTTATGTAGCAAATAAATATGACAATACCGTCAGCGTCATCGATACTGCTACAAACAGTGTCACAGCTACAGTGAATGTGGGAAATAGACCTACAGGCGTTGCCGTCACTCCCGATGGAAGCAAAGTCTATGTGGCAAATTGGGATGACAGTACCGTCAGCGTCATCGATACTGCTACAAACAGTGTCACAGCTACGGTAAATGTGGGAAGATGGCCCGGAGGCGTTGCCGTCGCTCCCGATGGAAGCAAAGTCTATGTGGCAAATTGGGATGACAATACCGTCAGCGTCATCGATACTGCTACAAACAGTGTCACAGCTACGGTAAATGTAGGAAATAAACCTGAAGGCGTTGCCGTCACTCCCGATGGAAGCAAAGTCTATGTGGCAAATTGGGATGACAATACCGTCAGCGTCATCGATACTGCTACAAACAGTGTCACAGCTACAGTGAATGTGGGAAACAAGCCTATAGCATTTGGTCAGTTTATCGGTCCGGCTCCAGTACAACCGCAACAAACTGTCACCGTCCCTCTCTCTCCACTTGCTCTTGGATTTTTGATAGCTCTCTTTGGATTTGCAGGAAGCAGGAGAATTCAAAGGAGATAAAGAGGGCGCTTTGCGCCTTTTATCTTTAAAGGGATTTATTTAGTCTAATTACTTTAAAAAATAACTACAAATTTTATATGTATTTTGTTGATCATGTCAAGAAATGTTCGCAATTTTCCTTCCCATCAAGTTATATTTCATTGCATATCAAGCAGCTTTTTGAAGCTGCACCTCATAGACTTCCATCACCTGATGAAGTTTGTCAGGTTGAATATAGCTTTTTTCATTTTCCCAATCTTCAGTATATTCCATCAAATATGTAGCAATGAGCCTTAAATAAGACTCTTTTGATGGAAATATTGAGACAACCTTTGACCTTCTTCTGATTTCCTTGTTTATCCTCTCAAGTACATTGGTCGAACTAATTCTCCTTTTCTCAAAGAGAGTGCAAGCACAAAATCAATTTTGGGAAAGTGATAAAACTGCAGTGAATCCTCCAAACTATTTTGAAGTGTTTCAATGGCTTCAGGAAACTTTTTGCCAAACTCCTGAATAATCATCTGTGCAATTCCAATGAATCTTTTTTGTTTTCTTGTAGCCAAACAGTTTTGAGTTTTGCTGCAAATTTCTCTTTTGTGAGGAATATGTGCTAATATATTTCTCATAAAATGCACTTTACATCGTTGCCAGGATGCACCAAGGTAAACTTCTTTGAAAGCTTTTTGGATTCCTTGGTGGGCATCACTGATTAAGTAAAGCTATTTTTTGTAATCCTCTTTGTTTCAATTTATCAAAGAAGTTTTTCCAAGTCTCATAAGATTCATTAATAAAAGGCTCAATAGAGAGTACTTCACGCTTACCTTCCAATGTTACGCCATAGGCAACCATGATAGCCGAAGAAACCACTCGTCTCTTATAGTTTCTCACTTTCTCATACAAAGCGTCAACCCATACGAAGGGATATTCTTTTTGTAGTGGTCTATTTCGAAACTCTTTAACTTGTTCATCTAGCCATTTATTAATTTGTGATACTTGCGAAGCACTAATATTCTCGATTCCAAGCTCTTTTGCCAAGCGCTCTATCTTTCTTGTTAATACTCCATTAACATAGGCTTCTTTTACCATTGTAATTAATGCTTGTTCACTACGACGCTTTTCAGTGATGAAAAAAGGAATTTATCCTCTTTTACGAATTTCGGGTATTTTCAGATACACTGTCCCTGATCTCGTATCAAACCGACGTGGCCGATATCCACTGAAATAGCTTTTTCTCTCACTATTATGCTCTCCTTTTTTAGCTCCAACTTTTATTTCAGATTCAATTTTCATCAATTGCTCCATCATCCATTTCAGCATTGCAAGCAGTGGATCCTCTTCAAGTACAAATTGTGTCATTATCTCTTTAAATATTTTTAACTCTTTTTTGCTATTATTGCTCATGGATAGACTTCCTCCTGTTTGTTTGATTCTCATCAGGAAGTCTATCCAACTCTCTTCTATCTTTTCAATTCTCGATATCTTGAAAAGTCCCTAAAAAGTCTTCAAGCTAAATTGCGAACTAAAGTGTACACTATCATGATAAAACTTTATATTGTTTTTAATGAAAAAATAAAAATGCTTCTAATATAATTTAAAAAAACGAAAGGATTAAAGATGAATACAGCGTTGCAATTAATCCTTTTTTGGGTATTGTTTTTAAGTACTTCTTCTGTCTTTGCACAAGAGCAGTGGGCGAAAGCGTTTGGAGGAAGTGGTGAAGATGTGGCTTATTCCATCCAGCAAACAGATGATGGAGGATATATTTTAACGGGTGGGACTCTCTCTTTTGGAGCACAAAATGCTGATGCATGGGTTTTGAAGCTTGATAGTAATGGTAATGTAGAGTGGCAAAAAAGATATGGTGAAAGTAATTGGGATCATGCCAATTCCGTCCAACAAACAGATGATAGAGGATATATCATAGCGGGAAGAACTAACTCTTTTGGAGGAGGAATTAGAGATGCATGGGTAATAAAGCTGGATAGGAATGGTAATGTAGAGTGGCAAAAAACGTATGGAGAATCTAATCAAGATGAGGCATATTCCGTCCAACAAACAGATGATGGAGGATATATCGTAGCAGGTGAGACTAACTCTTTTGGAGGAAGTACTGATGCATGGGTAATAAAGCTGGATAGGAATGGTAATGTAGAGTGGCAAAAAACGTATGGTGGAAGTGAAGATGATATAGTCTATTCCATTCAGCAAACAAGTGATAGAGGATATATTGTAGTAGGATATACTTATTCTTTTGGAATAGTAGGAAATGATGATATATGGGTGATAAAACTTGATGAGAGAGGTAATGTACAGTGGCAAAAAATATTTTATGGAAACGGTGGAGATAGGGCATATTCTGTTAAACAGACAAGTGATAATGGATATATCGTAGTGGGTGAGACTTACTCTTTTGGAGCACAAAATGCTGATGCATGGGTTTTGAAGCTTGATAGTAATGGTAATGTAGAGTGGCAAAAAAGATATGGTGGAAGTGGTGATGATAGAGCACATTCTGTCCAGCAGACAAGTGATAATGGATATATCGTAGCAGGTGGGACTAACTCTTTTGGAGGAGGTACCGATGCATGGGTAATAAAGCTTAACGAAAATGGTAACATAGTATGGCAAAAAAGATATGGTGGAAGTAGTGATGATAGAGCACATTCTATCCAGCAGACAAGTAATAGAGGATATGTCCTAACGGGTGGGACTCTCTCTTTTGGGGCAGGGGGAGGTTCATCTGATGTATTAGTATTGAAGCTTGATTTAAACGGAAATATACCTGGATGTGAGAATTTGATAAATGAAACTAATGTCATTGAACGAGATACTAATGCATCTATCGATCAGCCAACAACTATAACTACCTTTGATACAAATGTATCTAGTCCTTCACAAGCAGAAAGCCAAAATACAAACGCAACTATTACAATCATATGTCCTCAACCTTCTGTCACCGTTCCACTCTCTCCACTTGCTCTTGGATTTTTGATAGCTCTCTTTGGATTTGCAGGAAGTAAAAAAATTAGAAGAAATTAATAAAAAGGCGCTTTGCGCCTTCTCTATAACTTAATCCCATATATTTCATGATATATATTCATTGCATAGCGATCACTCATACCAGCAATAAAATCTGCTGCTACGCGATAGACATGCTCTTTCTTTGTTCTTTCATAATACTCATCTGGCATAAGTCTTGGCTCTTGGGTAAGTGCAGTAAAAAGGCTATCGATACACTGCTTCCCTGCATACATTTTGCGTAAAATCTGGGGATGGCGATAGAGTTTTTCATAAAGGATTTTTTTGAGTTTTTTGATCTGAGCGGCTAAAGAAGCAGGATATCGAATCGGTAAAGGCTCGCTTGCTGGAATTGTCGCACAAAACACATTATCACTTTTTGGAATATATTTTTTTGATTCATTGATGAGTGATATCACCATTTTTGCGATAAGTAAAGATGTAAAACGATAGCGAAAGAGTTTATCCTCTTTTTTGTATCCTTCTTTTTGTGCTTCTTGCATTACCTCTTGTACAAGCTCATTTTCTTCGATTGTTGCAAAATCTATAAGCCCATATTTAATTCCATCATCGATATCAGCGCTGATATAGGCGATCTCATCTGCTTTATCTACGATCATCGCCTCTAAGCTTGGATGCCGATCTAATTTGAAAACCTCATCATACCACTCATTTAAAAAGGGCTTTTTATAGGGATAGGAGTGTTTTAAAATTCCTTCGAGTGTTGCAAAAGTGAGATTGAGCCCATCAAAATCTTTATAGCGCTTTTCAAGCTTTGTCACAACCCGAAAGGATTGAAAATTGTGCTCAAAACCATTTGAACTAAAGCGATCTTTAATAAGTCTATCAAGCTCATCTCCTCCCACATGTCCAAAGGGAGTGTGTCCCAGATCATGTGCTAAAGCAATTGCTTCAGCCAAAGGCTCACTAAGACCCAACTCCCTTGCAATGGTTCTAGAAATCTGTGCAACTTCAAGCGAATGTGTGAGGCGAGTGCGAAAATAGTCTCCCACGTAATTAATAAAGACTTGCGTTTTATATTCAAGCCTGCGAAAAGAGGATGAGTGGATAATACGGTCACGATCGCGATAAAAGGAGTCGCGAAAATCGTTTATACTTGGATAAAACCGATCAGTGCACTGCATTTTTGAGTTTTTTTAGTTTTCTAAAAACATTGGCAAAATCTATCTCCACATCACAAATACCTTCTAGATTTGCTTTTTCGCTTAAAAAATCTCCAATTTTTTTATATTTATCACCTTCTAGTTTATAGATTTTTGCTTTGAAATCTGCTGGATAGGCAAGAATATAATACTGCACTCCCTCTTCGGCATACATGGCAAATTTTATATCCTCATCTCTTGTAGCACTTGATGGACTTACTATTTCAACTATAATAAAAGGAGCCTTTTGAATAAAATCGGTAAGTTCCCCACATACTACGCTAATATCTGGACGCACTACATTTTTCTCATCTATCTTCCAGTCCTCTTCTACCAATACAAAACATTCATCACACTCTTCAAGTGCGTCAACAAACTCTTTTGCTAATTGAGCTAAAAGCATCTGATGCTCACTCACAGGACTAGGAGTCATTGCAATTGGCACTCCATCAATAAGCTCCCAATCCCCCTCCCACTGCTTATAGTCTTCATAGGTATATTCTGGAATATAGCGAGCAGTCATGGTAGTCCTTTTTGGTATAATCTTACTCAATTATAGCAAAAGGATACTCATGAAGGTGACACTGCTCCACTATACTCCTCTACCAATTGCTGCCCATGCAATACGTACTTGCTGGCAAAGTTTTGATAAAAGTGATGAAGGAGGTCCAAAAGATCAAGAACTTATCGATCGGGTGGGTAACAAGTATAAACATGCCTCAACACTCGAGCATCTTGTCTACACCTTCTATATTCAAGGTATTAGCCGCGCCCTTTTGCAAGAGCTTGCCCGCCACCGCATGGCAAGTCTAAGTGTAAAATCTACCCGCTACACCCTCAAAGAGCTCAAAAATGCCGAGCCTTTCAAGACAAATGATTTTGAAGGTGCAAGCAAATATATTGTCCTCACAGGCAATGAGCTAGTAGATAGTATGAGTATTAAAGCGCTTAATAATCTCCAAAAAGTACTTCAAGAGGGAGTCTCAAACGATATTGCAAAATATTGCTTGCCAGAGTGCTATAAAACAGAGCTTACCTGGACTATTAACGCTCGTTCATTGCAAAATTTCCTCGCTCTTCGCAGCTCTAAATCAGCTCTTTGGGAGATAAGAAAATTAGCATTTGCAATTTTTGATGCACTCCCAGAGGATCATAAATACCTCTTTGAAGAGTATATAAGCCACTCTTAACGCAAATGCACTCTTTGGGCATGAGTAATTGCAACTGCCATTGCATCAGTAATATCAAGCGGTTTAATCTCTTTTTTTATCCCTAAAATCTTTTTTACCATAAAAGCAACTTGCTCTTTTGAGGCTTTTGCTTTTCCAGTAAGGGCCCTCTTTACCTGTAAGGGAGTATACTCGCTAAAATTTCCATGCATCTGAATGATACGAAGCGCTAACGCTCCTCGGAACTGGGCAAGTTTTAAAACAGTTTTTGGATTGTAAGCATAAAATATATCCTCCATAGCCACTTCATCTATTGCAAAGCTTTGAAAAACCATATCAAGCCCCTCAATCATTTGAGAGAGCTGATACTGAAAATCTTGCGGAGTAATCTTTATAAGTCCCGCTTCTATTAAACGCATTTGTGAATTTTGTAGTGAAACTATTGCATAACCAAGATTGCGGCTTCCTGGATCTATTCCTAAAATATTCACATCTAACACCTTTTCAAATATCCCTATTTTTGGGGATTATTCACACTTTTTCACAAAATTATTCACATATTATTCACAATGTGAACAACT
>NZ_AP023064.1:0-35300 GCF_016593215.1 Nitratiruptor sp. YY08-26
TTATTGTAAAAAGGAAATCTCATGGCCATAGAAAAAATCAAGCTGCCCGCTATAAAAAAACACAACAGCCTGACTGATGGATATATCCCAAAATCTTCGAAGCAGGTTTTACCAGACAAGCTTCTCAATGCTTTGTATTATAAATATGAGCGTGAAGGCAATAAATTTGTCATGTCTTTACAAGAGCTCAAGCAGCTTTTAGGACTTCGTTCCGATGGTAATGTAGAGAGGATATACGAAGCTATCGGGATTTTACGACATCCTGTATCGGTTAGAGATTTCACTTATAAAGGGAAAAAAGCAAAATGGGCATCGATAAGTTTTTTGAAAGAGGCAGTTAGATGGGTAGAAAAGGAAAATTATATAGAATTTGAGATTTCAGATATGATGATCGAAGTATTGAAACAAAAGGTAGGGTATACTGAACTCAATTTAGAAATATGCAGTAAATTTAAAACAAAATATGGTTTAAAAATCTATGAGATGTATCGAAGATATTATAAGCTTGAAGAGTCCGCACAAGATATCAATCTTGGAATTGTAAAAAAGGATCTTGAGGAACTCAATAAAAAGTTTGGAACAAATTATAAAACGCCCTCTGGAATGCTTAGAGGTATAAAACGAGGGCTCAATGAAATCGAAAAGATCACAGGAGAAAAAATAGAGTGTTTTTTCGATAAAAAAGAGAAATTTTTTGTTTTTTTTTGGCAAAAAAAGCCAGAATATCCAAAGTTGAGAATTCCTTATAAACGAGTAGATGAACTGATAGATTGGTATTTGCGGCACCGAGAAGATGAACTTTCCATGAAAAATTTGGAAAAATATAAATCGCAACTCAAAAGTGCGATTTTAGAAGATACATTTGAGGGATTGGATACTCTTTATCGAGGTATGTTGGCTTATAAATATAATATTTTGGATGCAGAGAAATATTATGATCCAAAAACAGGTAAGTATAGAGATTTTGAAGCTCCTAAACGCTCTTTACTAGATTTATGAGTGATTTGAAGGATTTGTCATATTGTGAGGATCGTTTGGATCTTGGACTTCTTTTATCCCTCACAATATGACAAGTTTTGAGAATTTGTAAAAACATCTTCTTATTCTTTTCAAATATAGCTCATAAAGCTATCTAGAAAGCCTGTAGATTGATTTTTTTCAATTTTATAATTTTTTCCTTGTCTAAATAAAAAAGTGGCTTAAAATTGATTTATGAGTGATTTGAAGGATTTGTCATATTGTGAGGATCGTTTGGATCTAAAAGTCTACTTTCACCCATTTTGATAAAACTTGTCATATTGTGAGGATCGTTTGGATCTTGGACTTCTTTTATCCCTCACAATATGACAAGTTTTGAGAATTTGTAAAAACATCTTCTTATTCTTTTCAAATATAGCTCATAAAGCTATCTAGAAAGCCTGTAGATTGATTTTTTTCAATTTTATAATTTTTTCCTTGTCTAAATAAAAAAGTGGCTTAAAATTGATTTATGAGTGATTTGAAGGATTTGTCATATTGTGAGGATCGTTTGGATCTAAAAGTCTACTTTCACCCATTTTGATAAAACTTGTCATATTGTGAGGATCGTTTGGATCTTGGACTTCTTTTATCCCTCACAATATGACAAGTTTTGAGAAAGTTAATATAATTAAATTTTTATTTATGAATATAGTTAATTTTATTTTTAAAAAATAACGAGGTTGTTCTATCTTTCTTGAAATATATCTATCAAGATTCTTAGTACAGATTTTAAATTACTAAATACTTGAATATTTGAAAAACAAAAAAATCTCGATTTTATGGTACTTTCAGGAATGTAAAAATCCCAAATTGGGGGAGTTATTTCCCAAATTGGGGGAATAAACTTGTCATATTGTGAGGGAACTTGTCATATTGTGAGGGTTAAGAATTGAAGAATTTGCTTAATATAATTTATTAGTCTTTATTTTTTATTAACAGTCTTAGATAGTGAAATCTTCTCTTCAATCTTAAGCAAAAATAGTAATTATAGAAAGATGGAAGGTAAAGTTTTTAAAGAAAGAGTTATTTGTGATGTTCGAATTTTATCGGTTATAGTAAGCTTAATATAATCCTTGCTGTAGACAGCAATATCTAAAACTGTCCATGGAAGTTCGGTAGGGGAGTATTTTTTATTGATCATTTTTCCTTGATATGTTTTCAAAAGTTCTTTTTGAAGTTGTTTAAGATCTTTTTTTTCTTGGGCCGAACTATCTTTTATAGTAAAGCCAATTTTTGTATATTTTTTCCTTTCTTTGATAAGTTGATAATCGATAGTGATATCGGTATTTTTATTGATCTGCTTTTTTGCAGTCTCCAGGACACGTTTACGAAAATCGGAGATCTGGTTATATTTATTTTCGATTTGAAGAATTCTTTTAAGAGCTTGGATAGGTATCTCTTGATGTTTAGATTCTTTATCGATTTTTTTACAAAGTTCATAAATGCGAATAGCATATATAGATGTAAGAGGTTTGATATTTTGAATGTTGAATCGAGTAAAAAGTCTTTTTTGTGCCTCTTCAAAGTAGGGTAAAAGTTCTGGATAAATAGAGGTTTCGAAATATCCATTTTTATATTCCACTTTTTTTAAAAGTTGTAAAAGTACCCAATTTTTTTCATTATCTAAATCTTTTATTTCGATAACTTTTGTCATCAACTCCTTGAAAATTGCTTTTAGATGGTCTTTTCTATATTTTCTAGGATCTATACCTACTTCTTTAATCAGATCTTCTCGGTGAATTTTGATATTTCCGGTTTTTTTGTCGATGTGTAGAAATGTAGAAAGAAGAATTTTTTTCGCATCTAAACTTAGACTATATATAGCTTCAATAAAATTATTATGTAAAGTTAATATAATTTGCTCAGAATTAGCAATTTTTTCCATAATTTTCTCCTTGATCTTGTCAATATTTTATATCAGACTAATTTAAAAGCGTCTAATAAAAATTTACAAATGCCGTAAAATGTCTGAGTTATGCCGTAAAATGTCTGAGTTATGCCGTAAAATGTCTGAGTTATGCCGTAAAATGTCTGAGTTATGCCGTAAAATGTCTGAGTTATGCCGTAAAATGTCTGAGTTATGCCGTAAAATGTCTGAGTTATGCCGTAAAATGTCTGAGTTATGCCGTAAAATGTCTGAGTTTAAGAAAGCAGTTCAATAATAAATATAAATGATTATCTTATCAGAAATCATCTAAATAATTCATTATTTTATAAGATAATCTTTGGAATAAAATTATTATTAATATAAAAAATAAATTCTTATTTATATAATAAGATTCAAAAAAATAAATATATAAAAATATATAAGTAGAATAAGTAAAAATTAATATAAAATCTTTTTTCAAAAAAAGCTTGATTTTTGAAAATAAAGTTTTTGAAAGCGAAATAGGGAAAAAATTGGAACCAAAAAACTAAAAAAATATCAAAAACAAGCTCTAAAAACTTGTCATATTGTGAGGAGTGAATAGAGGTTTTAGGGATAAATGAGTACATTTGTATAAGAGTAAGCTTCAAAGAGGATAAAACTTCCAAAGTGCGTATTGGAGCTGGTTATCAAAATTAGATATCTATATTTTGTAATGCACAGCAAAAGATGAAAAGAGCAAGATAGATAATAAGATATTCCTCTCCTGCTTTGAAGCAGAGAAGATATCAGGACTCTTTGAGTCCTACACGAATAGCCTCATCCATAGAGGTGTTGCCATTGAGTAGCATTTCTTTGAGCTGATCAGCGAGAGTCTTCATCCCTTTTTGGATCGCCTTTTCTCTAATTTCATGATCGCTTACTTCGCCTTTAAGCATAGTGCGAAAATCATCATCCATGATGAAGAGTTCTCCGATAGCTTGGCGTCCTTGGTAGCCGGTATAGTTACACTCTTTGCATCCTACTGCTTTATAGATGGTGGCCCCTTTTGGAAGGCTGAATTCCTCTGCATACTCCTCTGCAATAGTATCTTCAGCCTTACAGTGAGGGCAGAGTTTTCTAACAAGTCTTTGAGCTAAAACTCCTAGTAATGAAGAGGCTATGAGATAGTGTTCTATACCCATATCAAGAAGTCTTGTGATAGATGCTGTAGCAGTATTGGTATGGAGTGTGGAAAATACCAAGTGTCCTGTAAGTGCAGCTTGTGTAGCTATTTGTGCTGTCTCTTTATCCCTGATCTCCCCTACCATGATGACGTCGGGATCTTGGCGAAGAATTGAACGAAGGCCTGCAGCAAAAGTGAGGCCCGCTTTGACATTAACCTGGATCTGGTTGATATTGTCTGCTTTGTATTCTACCGGATCTTCTATGGTAATGATATTTTTATCTGGCGTGGCGATACGCTGCAAAAATGAGTGGAGAGTGGTAGATTTACCACTTCCTGTAGGACCTGTGACAAGGATAATGCCATGGGAGTTTTTAAGGAGAGAATCAAGCTCTTTTGTGAGTTCTTCTTTAAATCCTAATTCTGTCAAATGTGGAATATCTTCACTCTCCATTAGTATCCGCATAACAACGCGCTCACCATAGTATGTAGGAAGAACTGATACCCGGATATCAAGTGTTTTTCCAGCAATTTTTACCTGTGTACGTCCATCTTGTGGTATGCGCTTTTCACTAATATCGAGATTGGATATGACTTTAATACGGCTGATTATGAGATTAATGATTTTATTATCTACTTCGGCATGTTTAATAAGAACTCCATCTATACGGAAGCGTACTATGCCTTTGTGTTCGTGCACTTCGATATGGATATCGCTTGCATGCTTTTTGATTGCCTGATAAAAAAGAGCGTTGACAAATTTGATAATAGGTGCAGACTCTTCACTTGTAAGCAAGTCGCTTGATGTGCGTAAAAACTCAGCTAATGAGAGATCCTCTTCAAACTCCTCTTCTGCACCGGTACTTTCGCTTAGATTGCTCAGCTCTTTGTCAGTGCGAAGCTCTAAAGCCTTATTGTAGAGTCTATCGAATGAGTCTTTGTCCAAAAAAATGATAGGGTATTCAAACTCAAATTTGGAAAGAAAATCGAAGGCTCTTGCCATATGGTGTTTGGATAGAGCGATAGAGGTTTTGCCCTCTTTTTCGGTAAAGAGGACATAATTTTTAATAGCCAGTTTTAGATCGACATTCTCCGGAAATGCTGGCTCAAGATTAATGTCGTGAATTGGTTGTAGGTTGAGCACCTCTGGAAACTCCTTTTATCTTCAATTTATGGATCAATATATCATAATAGCGCTCTTCTAGTCTATTGAGTCGATAGAGGGTTTGCTTGAGTTTTTTCATATCTTCACTGTTTTGAATGATAAATGGCGTAAGAATTACTACTAAATTAACTTTATCCCGAATTTTTTCTTTATCTTTAAAAAGATTACCAGCAACAGGTATATCTCCTAAAAAAGGAATTTTTGTCTCTTTATCATCATATTTTGCTTTAATAAGTCCTCCAAGGATTACGCTCTCACCATTACTTACAATAGCAGTAGTTTCTACTTGCCGTTTAGTTGTAATAGGAAGTCCAGGCTGTCCTCCAGCAGTGTCTTCTTGGATCAGGCTCGTTTTGATAGTCACTTTATCTCCAGAAGAGATTCTTGGTTTTATCTTGAGCGTTAGACCAATATCTTGACGCTTATAGGTGTTTCTAGCTAAATCGGTAGTAGAATTACCCTGTACTGAACTTGTGAGGACAGATTCTGTTTTTCCCACATAAATAGAAGAATCTTTGTTGTTGATACAGAGCAATGATGGCTCGCTCAATACCTCTGCAGCACCTTCACTGCTTAAAAAGTCGATAAATGCTCCTAAAGCCACCCCTTCGGTGATGTTTTCTGGCATTTTGAGTAAGGAATTGATAGCCCCAGAGACAATAGAACTACCTCCTAGATTCATTGCGGCAGTATACAAAGCATTAGAGGTTACTTTACCACCCTCTAGGCCATATTTGAGCCCAATTTGCTTGGCTTTGGATTCGCTGATCTCAACGATTTTTGCCATGATGTAGACTTGTGGGCGTTCACGGTCTAAAAGCTTGACCATCCCTTTGATCATTTCGATATCTTCGCCTTTAGCAGAGACAATGAGAGAATTCATCTCTTCATCAACACTGATAGTTGGTTTTTCAGACTCTTTGGGATACTTCTTTTTGGCTAAAAGATCGTTGATTGTTTTGACTAAATCCTTAGCTTCGGCATTTTGTAGAGGAATCACTGCAATTCGTTGCTCACCTGCAAGATCTTTAGCATCCAGTTTTTTGATATAGGGAAGTAGTTTTTGGATATTTTCTTGGGTAGCGATGAGAATGATGGAGTTGGTGGCATCGTCGCTAAGAAGTTCTATCTTGTTGGTTGGGATCTTTTGGTTGATTGTCGCTTTAGCCATTTTGGTCACTTGTCCAATGATTCTGCTGGCTTTGGCGTATTTGAGCTCAATAAATTTGATTTTCATTTTGTTGGAAGGATCTTGATCGATAAAAGCAGCAATCTTTTTAATAATCTGGATATTTTTTGGGTAATCTGCGATAACCATACTATTTGTGTCTCGCAAGGTGATGATTTTACCCCCTATGGAGAGAAACTGTCTAATACGAGCGGCTACGATATCGACATTGGCGTTTTTGATTCGGATAATAGTAGTACGCATTACCCCTGGAGTTTTTGAAACGAAGTCAAGACCCTCTTTGACAGCTCTGGATGATCGTACTACCTTGAGGTAGTTGCCATCTTCGACGAGGGTAAATCCTTTGGCATCCAAAACATCGATGAGGATATTGAATAGCTCATCTTTATACACAGGAGCTGAAGAGATGAAATTGACGTTTCCAGGAACGGGAATAGTAAGTAAGATATTTTTATGAATTATCTTGGCGACCATCTGGATAAAATCTTGGATTTTGAGGTTGTTGAATTTTATGTTAACTACCTCTTTTTGAGTAGCATAGATGGTCTTTTTCTCTTTCGCCGAAAGGGAAGATGCGAGCAATATACCTATGAGAACTATTTTAATATATCTCATATTCTAGATCCTTTTTTTCGTTGTTTCGTATGATGCTGAGTTTGATGGAGTTGTATTTGTCTATGTTGTTGTATAATCTAAGTACATCGGAATAGGAGCGAAATGTTTTGTTGTTAGCTCCTACAATGATATCCCCTTTACGTAGGCCGATTTTACCAAAAATGGAGTTTTTATTGACGCTAGTGACCTTGAATCCGGTAAGTCCTTTAGTTTTTGGATCGATCTGCTCCTGGATGGAGATGTTTTTCCAGATATCATTGAAATGCTTTTTATAGTGGTCGATATCTCGCTTCAAGACAGCAAATTTTACCTCCTCTGGATTGTAGAGCATCTGCTCTTTTAAAGAGATGCTATATTTGCCTTTGAGTCCCTTCTCTTCTAGTTTGAGTTCGTAGTGTTTGCCGTCTTTTTCAAAGATTGCTCTATCCGGTTTGACGGCAATAAGTTTGTAGCCTTTGAAGCTTTCACCTGTGGAGAGAAAGATAAGTTTGCCTTTCTCTTCAATAGCAATGACCCCTCTATCCTTTTCGCTGTAGATTGCTTTGAGTTTGAGGTTTGTGAGTTGATAGATCGGCTTTTTGACAACAGGTTTACTCTTTTTGACAGGTACGATGCCAAAGGCTTTGACTACATGGTAGCGCTTATAAAGATTGATAGAGTATTCTGGACTCTTCTCTATGCCAAAGTGGGGCAAGAAAAAATAAAGAGGTATAGTTGCGATTTTAGCCAAAACAGCGATAGTGAAGATACTAAGAAAAAGTTTTAAAATATTTTGGTTAATAGCTAAATTCATACCGGTACTGACCTTGTTTGATTTTTTTCAGTGGTAACATTTTGATAGGCTTTGTTGTAAAAACATCTATAAATCCTTTTTTTGCAAAAAGATCGATAGAGCCTGAAATTTTCCCAATACGGGAATCTCCTCGTAATAAAATCTTTATAGGATAAAAAGGGGTATAAAAGATACGAAACCTATTGATATCTATTGCTGGGATCAAAGAGATCTTTTTGTTAGAGTGAAAATTTTTAAGATCAATCATATTAAAAAAGATGTCGGGATAGATAGCAAGGGATTCGAATATTCCAACCTCAATATCTTTGACATATAAAGTTCCATTTTTGGCCAAAAAAGCAATGGGATTTTCTTTGAGTGTCTCGTCGCTGATGATAATTTGCTGGGGAGCCAAGAGATGCTCAATTTTATAATAGAGCAGTTTTTTGGGTGCGAAGGCTACGAAAAAGAGGATAAAAAGTATGAAATAGATGAGTGCTTTGCCAAATTTTTTCAATACCGAAACTCCACTTCCATTGAGATTTTTGTCTTATCTTTTCTTGTAATTGAAAAGGCTCCTACTTTGACGAAGGAGTTAAATATCTTATCGGCAATTCTGTCGGCGTTGCTGGCATCGATCCCTTCGATAACTATCTTGTAGCGTTCTCTTCCTTTTCGGCTCTTTTTGACAAATGGCTTGATAAGAGGAGAGTTGACAAGTTGTAAAACACGTTGCTGTTGAAGCTTGCTATCTCCCCAATAGTTGCGAAGAACGGCGACTTTTTTGCCGACCTTCTCTAGCTGATAGAGATGCTTAGATTTTTCCCCCACAAGTCGCTGGATTTTATGGTCTTGGTACCAGATTACTAGCAAAATTACCACTAAAAAGGCTGAGATATAGAGGGGGTTTATTCTATTCATAGACTACACTTTACAGATAAAATTTTTCCTCGCAGCTGCATATCCAATACATGAATCTTTTTGACAAGATAGTTTTTGATAAGCTCCGCTCGTTTGGGATCAATGAGAGCAATCTCAAATCGGATATCTTTGCCAATACTTAAAGACTGGAAAAATTCTGTTGGAGCCAGAGGGATACGTAAAATAGCATCGAGATCGTCTCGGATGGCTAGTTGCTGCTTTTGGATCTTTTCTAAAGAGGCGATGATGTTTTTGATTTGAATAGTGGTGGGTGGCAGATGATATTGGCTCATAATCGCCTGCTCTTTGGCAGAGAGTGTAGCAAAATTCTTTTTATGGATAAAGGTCTCCACTGCATATGCGACGATGGTAATGAAAACAAGAATGGAGAATCGATATAAAATCTCTTCGGAGATAACCAAATTAGTATAGGATCGAAGAGGCAAGGATCTTTTTGGAAGATCAAATTGGATTTGTGAGAGCTTTTTGGCCTCGATAGGAAACATCGATTTAGGAAGGGCGATGATGGTGCCTTGTTCGTTGATGAGAATCTTGTTGCCGGCATCGATAGGCTCTTGTATATCTTTTAAAGCAAGCTGAGCCAGATAGACTTTGCTCACTTGTGATGGTTTAATGCCAAGCTCAGAGAGTTTGTTTAAAATCTGGCTGTCTTGATAGGCAAAAAACCAATACTCCTCACCCACCTTTTCGACAAAGTAGCTGTACTTTCCAGATGGAATGATTCCTTCAAACATCGATGGAGCGATTTTTTTGGCTTGAGAGAGAGGGATTTTCATCTTCTCTTTTACAAACCAGTACAGGGATGGAGAGAGAATGAGTATCCCTTTGTTGAAAACAAGTGTATCGCTCTCTTTATCTAAAACTGCTATCTCAATTGATTTTATAGCCAATATCCACTACCTTTTTTTCTTTTATATTATAGATAAATATGGCAGAACTACGCTCTTGCCCCTGTTTGATTCTCAATTTTCCTTGAATAACAGGAACGAAAAAAGTAATATCATACTTTTTAAGTTCATCTTTGTACTCTTTGGCTAAAGGAAGTTCTTTCCAGTCATCATAGTTCATTTCTTTGTCTATCGTGAGCTTTTTGAGACTCTCTATATCCAAATAGGGGAGCATGTAGCTCAAAAGTTTTGGCGAAATATAGTTAAAATCTATTTTTTTATTATAAAACCCCAAAATCTTTTTCCAAGGGATTGTATAAATATTTGAATCTTCTGTTAACAAAACATAGTGATTAATGAGCATCATAAATTTTTGGAAATTTTCAATACGCCCTTGGGCAAATCGTTTATCATAGAGTGCTATTTCGCTACCAGGAATCCGCTCGTCTAGATCTTTGTCTAGACTATCTTCGATGAGTGCCAAAAAGAGCTCTTTATTCTGAACATTATTTGTTTGTAGAATTCTATCAAATAATAGTATATAGTTGTAATTAAGAACCGTTTTATTTTGCTCTTTTTTAAAAAAGTTGTTTGGATTGATTCCTTTGGCGGCAGAATCGAAGGAGACATGAACCTCTATCTCGTCAGATGTGAAATCTATGGGTAAGGATATTAGTATCTCGAGTCCATCGGAACTGTTGATATCTTGGCTTTTTTGCTTAAGAATATTGGCGATGTCGTGGACAAAAGTAGCTATCTGGACAAGAGCCTTTTTTTGTTGTACCTCTTTAGAAGCGCTCTGGACGATATGGAGTCCCACAGCGATAAGAGAAGAGATAGCGACAATGAGTATCAGAGTAATAAGTAAAATAATCGATTTTTTCAATGTTAAAGCTTTTAAGATATAATTTCGCAAAATTATACTAAAAGAAATGTAATAAGATAGAATCAAAAAGCGACAGCTTTATCTTCTATATAAACTAAGTAATAATTTATGAATAAGGAACTTAATGAAAAAAGCATTTTCTTTAATGGAGCTTATGATCGTTATTATCATTCTTGGCCTGTTAGCCTCTTTGGTCTTGCCAAATTTGATTGGTAAAAGCGAAGAAGCTAAACAGAAGTTGGTTTGTGTGCAGATGCAAAGTATCGCCCAGGCTTTGAAAATGTTCAAGCTTGATAACGGAAGCTATCCCGATACGGAAGAGGGGCTCAAAGCTCTTGTTAAAAATCCAGATCCTGAAAGATATCCAAACTACTCGCCAAAAGGCTATTTCGCCAACGGTCAGATTCCAAAAGATCCTTGGGGACACCCCTACATCTATGTCAAAACGGACAATGGATTCAACATTATCTCTTTAGGAGCCGACGGCAAGGAAGGCGGTAGGGACGAAAACAAAGATATCAGTTATGAAGATTGCCTCAAAAAGTAGTTTTACCCTTTTTGAGCTTCTCATTGTCATTCTCATCATTTCCATCATCTATGGCATTTTTATCGAGCGCCTAAATAGTAAAGAGGAGGAAATAAAGCGCTTGGGGCTCGAAGATATACATGAATTCCTTTCATCGTATGATTTTAATGAATCTGTTAAGCTTCGATGTGTAGATCAAGGCAGAAGTTGTTACCTCTTTTTGGATGGACAAAAAAGAGAAAAGATTCCCTTCTCTTTCAGATCAGAGCCAAAAGTGTACGATTTTGATATCCACGGTATGCTCTCCCAAGTACGATTTGTTCCTCTTTTTGAAGGAAATATGCCAAAGGATGTTTGCTTTGAATATGATCTCTATCCCAATGGGAGCGGTTCGAGTTATATCGTGGAGTATGAGAAGAGATATTATGTTTTTTACTCCTATTTGCATCCTGTACGCATCGTCAAAAGTATCGCTAAAGCCCAAGATCTTTTCGATCCAACCCCTTGGATTCCTACCGATAGTAGCGACTACAACTTTTAAGGCAAACAATGATTTTTAAATATAAAGGTATCGATAAAAAAAGTGGTAAAAGCGTCAAAGGGGTGATAGAAGCCCAAGATCTCCAAGAGGCAAAAGCGAGACTTTTGGCCAAAAATATCCTCTTTACCTCTATTAAAGAACACACCGCCTCTTTACTTGAAAAGATCTCTTTTAAAAGAAAAGGGACCATTTCAAATCAAGAGCTCGCTACCCTGAGTCGAGACTTAGCCATCTATCTTCGAGCCGGTATCCCGATTGCTAATGCTTTGCGTCTAGCTCAAAACCAATATGCAAGCAATAAAAAGCTCTATAATTTTTTAGGTTCCATCATCACCTATTTGGATGAAGGAAAGAGTTTTTATCAGGCATTGGATGCCCAGTCTATTATTGAACTGCCAACATTTTATAAGCAATCGATCAAGGTGGCTGAAAACAGCGGTACTCTCGAAGATGTCCTTGAAGAGCTGGCTACCTTTTTAAAAGAGCAGGACCGTATCAACAAGCAGATCCAAAGTGCCTTTGCCTATCCAATGTTTATCATCATTGTCTCCATCTTTATGGTGGGATTCATGATTAGCTATGTAGTTCCCAAAATCACGGCTATTTTTGTGCAGATGAAGCAAGAACTTCCTCCTATTACCCAGTTTGTTGTAGATATGGGAAACTTTTTTAAAAACTATTGGCTGGAGATGGGAATAACGATTGTAGTTTTGGTGATACTATTTTCTTTGCTTGTCAAATACAATCAACGATTTAAATATATGGTCGATTATCTTATGCTCAAACTCCCATTTTTGGGAAAAATCATTCAAGTCTCCGAGCTTGCTAGATTTTCCTATATGGCTTCGGTTTTGCTCGATTCCGGTATTCCATTTGTGCAGGCCATCAATTTGGCCTCAAAAATCCTCAAAAACTCCGTTATTCAGCAGATATTTGAAGAGGCTGCAAGCAAGGTGGTGGAAGGCTCGAAGTTTTCCACGGCACTTATCAAGCATGCCACTATCATCGATCGCTCCTTTGTTCAAGCTATTGCTTTGGGTGAAGAGACCAGTCAGGTTCCTGTCATTTTGAAGAACCTCTCTGAACTCTATTTGGAAGAGAACAGAGATAAAATTGCAATTTTCCTCTCTTTGTTGGAGCCAATGCTTATGCTCATTGTAGGGGGTATCATTGGATTTATCATTACGGCGATGCTGCTACCGATCTTTTCTATCAATATACAAGGATAGTCTTATAAAAGGCCATCTTTTTTCATCTTTTCGATTAATGCCATTTTGGCATAGGCCGAAAAAGAGAAGCCATGTTCTTTAATGGCTTCGCTCCATTCTACCGGCACATTATAAATAATAATATTCTTTTTGTCTTGCTCTTTTTTATTTTGTAAAGAGGCACTTTTGACTACCTTGTGCAGTTTCTTTTCTATTCCATCAAATTTTCCCATATAATAGCCTTTAGATATTATTTTAATAATTAAACAATATTGATTCAATATTACCTATTAAGTCACTCAGTTCTTTTGCTGCTTTACTTTTGTCATCCATCTCTATCACGCTCTGTCCACTTTCAAAGCTCCTGGAAAAGAGGACTCTTCTACGAAGAACGCTTTGAAACATGTCAAAATAGTCACTTTTCTGGATGTAATGGCGCATTTCTTCTATGGCCTTGCTGCTTGTTGGATTGACATTATTAAGAAGCACATGAGCCTTGATATCTGCTTTGATGTTTTTGAGTTCTTCCAAAATATTTTTGAAAGCCTCCAGGCCATAGATCTCGATGAGATTGTTTGATACTGGAGTAATGATCAAATCCGCTCCCAATAGTGCGATACGGTTGAGATTGCTATCGAAACCTCCGCTGTCGATAAGAATATGCTCGCTCGTCTCATCGATGATTCTCATCAGCTCTTTGGGATCTTTAGCTTCCAGAATGTCCAGTGGCTCAAGAGCTTTTTCTTTGCGGTGTTCGTTGAAAATACTAAGACTTTTTTGATAATCAAGATCTACCACCTTCAAAGAAAGACGTTTGGAAAACTCAACTGCCAGATTCAAAGCTATAGTTGATTTACCTACTCCACCTTTTTGGTGAGCGATCGCGATTACTTTACCCATCAATAACCTTTTAATAATATATAAATATCGAAACAATATTATTTTATAATATACCACAGTATTTTAGAAATAGCTGAAATTGAAAAAATGAGACCAATTTGAAAAGCAATAAAGATAAAATTGATCAAATATACCGATCTCAGATTTTCGCAAAGCCAAACCTACTAAAGATAATTTTTGCTAAAATGAGTTGAAAACTATGATTTTCAATACCTATACTAGTGTTCTTTTTAAGCTTTACATCGATTCCAACTGTATACGTTATAATATTGTATGTATATTTTAAATAATATTAATTTACTTTAAGGAGAGAGGTGTGAAGAGCGAAAAAATTCATAAAACAATTAGAGTGGAAAAAGATTTATGGGAAAAATTTATGAAAATCGCCAAGTATAAAGATAGTGATGCCAGTAAAGAGATTCGAAAATTTATCAAAAGATATTTAGCCGAAAATAGTCAGCTTTTTTTGGAGATGGAATCAAAGAAATAAACAACGATATATCATATTGCTTTTCAAACTATTAAAATAATATTAATCTAAATATATTTGGATATCTTCCATTCTTTAGATACAATTTTCCTTACTACCTTAAAAAGGATGAAATATGAGACCTCTTCTGCTTCTTGGGTTTTTGGTTTCTCTCATGTTTGCGGATGTTGATAAGATGGTGAAAAAGCTTGAAATATTTAAAAACAGTTTGCATAGTCAGGGATATATTCGCGGAACTAGTGACTTGCCTCCATATGAGGCTTCCAAATATATTGGTGGATACGCTATTGTCCATTATCAATATGAGAATTCTTTTTATGAAGATACATTACGATTTTCGTATTATGATAATGAGGATAAGGTAATAATAGGAACACGAACAACAGATTCTAGGGCAATGCATGTAATGATATGCGGAAAACTGAATACCTATGATTTAGCATGTTTGTCAGGAAAGCCTTATTCAGAATATAATGATTGGTATTTTTTAAATTTTAATGGGACTACTATTTCTGGAGACTACTATTTTGGAACATCTGAAGGTGCAGCAAATGCTATAGTCTATGCAAGGTATCAATTGAAGCCACTTTATGGTACATTTTATCCTAAAAATGTTCACAGCAGCTCAAGCTATAGTTATTCTTCATCTAGTTATCCATCAGCCTTACCAATTATAGAGGAGGATAATACTAGTAGCAGTGAATTGCAAACACAAAGCTATTGTGAAAGCCATGGAGGAACGTGGGCTGATGGGGTATGTTTGAGTAATGGAACAATATCCTCTGGAAATACATCTTCTTCTTACTCATCTAGCTCATCTTCATTATATTGTGAACCTATACCCGGTCAATCATCTTGCTATTCATTTTCTTCTAGCTCATCTGTGAGCTCCTTAGGATGCGAGTCTAATATTGAATATGGGTCTGTAGAAGATTATGAAAATGAAGTAGAGGAGATGCCAGGAGCATCAAATTCAAATTTAGTATATACCAAAGAGGTGGTAGGCCAGATCATCGAACATAAACTGGAGCAGTGTCGTCAAGATCCAAAATCTTGTGGCATCAATGCAATTCCAATCATTACTGAAACAAGTGATCCAAATGAGGTGCTCAATCAAGTAAAAAACAAGAGCTTTCCAATCAAAGGATATTACCTCCACTATGGAAATAGTAATTTTGATTGGCTCTATGTCCCTATCTCTTTACGAAAAGCTTATAAACTTGAAAAAGGGGTAACCGAAGACTATTATTTTAGATGGACACGATTACCAAATGATATCACGATAACAAAAGAGGGAAATTGGATAAGATTCACGAAGTAATTCCAATACTCCTTTGTACTGGCTGGGGTTTTCCCCTAGCCGGTGCTGATAATTTCTTTAGCAGATAAACTTTCCTCTTCGATGATCGAAACACTTTTGAGGATCTTTACCTCGTTCGAGTAAAAAGAGCTGATAGTATCGCTCGATATTGCTTAGCGTATTGGCATAGATGCGCTCAATCACATTTTGAAGGTACCCTGATCGACTCTTGACCCGATCAACGAAATGGTCGGTATACCATTTGGCGAAAGGTGCTACGCTCACTGTTGGGATAATGCATTCGGGAGTAGGATAGCGCTCTTTGCTTATATCGCGCCCCCAGCTAAAGACAAAGAGTTTTTGGTATTTATCATAAAAGCATTCGATCACCTCTCCTGTTACTCTTTGGATCTCTCTCAAGCCTCTATTGATAGGAGCCTTTTCTTGTCTATCCAGAAGTTTCGAAGGGCTTGTGTAGCGTGTGGAGAATAAAAAGTTGAGTTCATCTAGAGTTTTTTTGATGACACCGATGTCGTTACTGCTGATTTCGCTGATACGGTTGGGTAAGGAGCGGTATCGTTGATACATCTCATATATTTTGAGGCCATATTTGGTTTTGAACCGATTACAAATATTAATATCCAAAGGGGTGTAACCCCCTTTTTGTTTGATCGCTTCGAGTACCATCGGCTCGATCTTGAATAAGATTTTGGTGTTTTTTTGTTTGTATCTAATTGCCATAGCCAAAAATGGAGCGCTAAGCCAAGTGATTTCTTGGCCTTTGTAAGAAAAGTTGCGAATCTGGATAGGATGCTGCAAAATAGCAATGGTGTTGTAGATGCGCTGGTCGTCCTTTTCTTTGGCAAGGCCTACCAGCTCTTTGAGCTCTTGTAATGAGAGTTCAAATTCTGGCCCCTCTTTTTCATATTTGTAGTACAAAGCGTTGAGTAAACGATCAGGCAATACCTGCCTAGGGGTTCCAGGAATGGCTCCATCGGTGAGGGAATTGTGCTTTTTGATTACCCTCGCTGGCAAAAATTTGGGAATATCTTTCATCCCTCTATCTTCTCCACAAAAAATCTTGGACGCCGTTTGGTCTCCTTATATATTTTACCAATATATTCTCCAATGATACCGATAGAGAGCATCTGCACACCACCCAAAAAAAGCACGATTAGCATCATTGATGTCCATCCCGATACTGCTTGACCACTGATTTTGGCCAAAATGGCCCAGATAGAGAGCAGCAAACTCACCACCAAAACAGCAATGCCCAAAAAGGTGATGAGTCGCAAAGGAGCTACCGAAAAGCTGGTGATTCCATCCCAGGCAAATGCCAGCATCTTTTTAAGAGGGTATTTGCTCTCTCCAGCTAGTCGCTCTTTGCGGTCATAATAAACCTTATCGCTTTTTAGTCCTAAAAGGGGGATGATACCTCGCAAAAAGAGGTTGACCTCTTCAAACTCTTTGAGCCAGAAAAGGGCTCGCTTACTCATTAATCGAAAGTCGGCATGATTTTCAATGATATCAACCCCCATGAATCGCATCACCTTGTAAAAGCCCTCTGCGGTGATTCGTTTGAAAAGGGTATCGGTATCACGGCGTTTGCGAACTCCGTAGACGATCTCGTATCCTTTTTGATATTTTTGGCACATCTGCTCTACAACACTGATATCGTCTTGGAGGTCTGCATCCATGGAGACCGCCGCATCACACAGCCCTTCGGCGTAGAAGAGACCAGCGAGCAGAGCATTTTGATGGCCATAGTTTCGAGAGAGCTTGAGTCCTTTGATGTGCGGCTTAACAGCTTCCTCTTGGATCAATTCCCACGTACGATCCCGACTCCCATCATCGACAAAACAGATAAAACTCTTCTCATCCACCAAGCCCTTGGATTTAAGGCGATCCAGAAGTTTTTCCAGTTCATTGATAGTTGTCGGTAGAACCTCTTCTTCGTTGTAGCAAGGCACCACCATTGCCAGAGTAAACGGCTTAGGCGACATAGATAAATCCTTTTCGTGCATAGTAGTTAAAAAAGAATACGATTATCAGTGCGATAGCCCGACCGCTATAGTAGTCCACCCCGAATTTGGCCAAAAACCAGACGATAAGGATATTAAGAGCCACCGCAACGATCGAGACCGAAAAGACTGCCAAAAATTCGTGATGAAGCTTTTCAAATCGGCTCCCCTTGGTAAAGACGCTTTTTCTAGCCAAAAAGAAGTTGGCTACAAGTCCTGTCATATATCCTATCACAATAGCAATGTAATAGGGGATTCCTACAAAAACCAACAGAGAATAGAGTAGATAGTCCACAGCCGTTGAGATCGCACCGACAATAAAAAATTTTCCTATCATGAAATGGCCTTTTGGATATTGAAACAATATTGAAAAGATATTTCAGTAATATTTTTTAAATATTGTTCACTTTTTAGACAAAAAGAGCTTAACAATAGCAACTTAATATTGTAGCAGTATTGTTTTACTATCATTTATTGCTCCAAAAATTGCAAATCTTTGGAGCTCTGGCCGATAAGATGACGCCTATTGGTTTTATAGTAGCCAATAATCCCCAGCTGACCAAATCCTTGAAAATATTTGATATGCAAGGAGTGGACTCCAGGAGTCAGTGTCACTGTCCGCTCACTTTTGGAAAATGGCCGATCGTTTGGATACTTCATCACAGTATGACCGTCAATTTTGAGTCGAAAGCCATCATCGGAGTAGATGGTAAAAGTGACAGGTATCTCTTTTTCGAGCTTGAATTTCCCATCAAACAAGGCTACAAAATCATGGGTATATCCAAGATAACCATAGAGCGGATGACGAAGCTCGTTGCCTCTGGGAAAGTAGAGTCTATCGATCCAGAGAACCTCTTTTTTGATCGGAACGATTCTGTCATCTAAAAATCTTACCGGTGTTTTAGACTGGATGATGGTAACCTTTAAAATTTTGGCGGTTGTGTGAGAAAATATACTATATCCTATCCAGCCCCACAGGACCAGAGCGAAGAGCAAAAGAGCCCATCGTCTATCGAATAGCTTTGAGTTGCCAAAAATCAAACCAGACCCTTTCATTGAATTGTTCCGTATTTAAAGGTTTGTAGTAAGTAAACGGACTGAAAAACCACCAGGCAAATACGATGGCTGTGGCTATCAAAACCACACTTGTCCAAACGAGTTTATCTCCTTTTTTGATCTCCTCTTCATAGAGATAAAAAAGCAGCAAAACAGCCAAAATATAGCTAATAGTTAGAGGAATGAAATAGTGGTAAAGATACATCACCCTTGGAATCTGTCCCACCGCGATCATGTAGGAGATATAGATGAAGAAGAAAGAAGTGATAAACTCGAATGTACGCCTATTTTTCACCGGCAATTCAAAGAGCCATACAGATAAGACAAGTACGCCGCTAAGCAGTACCGCGAGAAATCCAATCATCCAGGTGACAGGATTACCTTGCAGATAAATATATCGTACCTCAGAGCCATGCTTCTCCCATCGATAGTTGATAGCTTTAATTCCAAGGGGCCAACCTATAAACAAAGATCCATTTTCACCTGGTTTGCAGAGGTTGAGTTTGGGTACCCCTTTTTGATAGTCGCTCATATATTTGAGATTGTCTCGCAGCATAATCCAAAAGTGTTTAAGATCAGCACTCTCTTTTTTGGCCAAAATCTGTTTGTACTCTTTAGATGCAGCATAGTAGCGGTGTTCAACCACTTTCTGGCCAAAAGCGAAATGGAGATAAAAAACACCTAAAAAGATTGCTGCAGCCCCCGCGCCATAAGCCAGTGTCTGCCATATCTTTTTCCATGAGAGGCCAAAGGAACGAATATCTTTGAATACCCACAACACAAAGAGCAAAAACAAAATAGCACTGTTGGCTTTGACAGCCAAAGCAAATCCCGTAAAGATTCCAAGAAGAAGATATTCCCATATCTTTTTGGGAGCCTCATATTGCCTCACAAACCACAAGATTGCCAAGAAAACAAAAAAGAGCTGGATCGATTCAAGCATTGCAGCCCGGCTATGGACGATAAGAGCGTTGTCAAATAGATAGAGGAAGGAACCAAAAAATGAGAGTAGCATATGACCGGTGAGCTCTTTAAGAATGAGAAAAAAGAGCACTACATTGAGCCACGCAAAGAGAGTGGGAAAAAACCGATATCCAGCAAAACTCATCCCTTTTGGAAACCTCTTGATATAGTCGGTGGAGTCGAATCCCTTTTTATCGATCTGTTCATTTGGATGCAAAAGTACTTCACCCAGAGCGATTAGCATCTTTCCAAGGGGGGGGTGAGGCTCCATGAACATAACCCGATCGATATATTTTTGCGCCGAAGCAATATGGTAGTTCTCGTCCCAGAACTGTTTTGGAGGATTTTGATAGTTATAAAAGTAAGTAAAAAACCCGAGTATCACTAAAAAGAGAGCCGCAAGAGTTGCCTTTTTATCCATGAGCTACAATCTTTTTTAGATGTATTTTATCGAAAATGGATGCTGTTTTTCTCTATTTCACCCAAAAGATCAAGATCGACCCATAAAAAGGTCTTTTCGTAAGAGAGACCTTCGAGTTTATAGCTCTTATGTGAAGAGGCAGCAACATAGACCCAATCATAGGCATCTGGGCCATAATGAGTAAAATATCCGCTAATCAGGTAGCTTCTATTCGCTAGCTTTTGGCCAAAAGGATCGCTGGAACTTCCAAAAATCACTTCTCCATCTTGAATATCAATACGATCGAAGGCTCCAAGCAAAATAGGATTCCACAAAAGCTGACGCTGCTCATCAATGCCGGCAAGCTTGGCTACAAGATTCCTATTGGAAGAGATATAGACCCAGTCGAAAGGATGGGGGCCTATATGGATAAAATAGCCAGCCAATCCAAAGGTGTGACCAGATATCTGGGAGCGTACATGATATTTGATTGCCTCTTTTACCGCATCATCAGCATCAACGAGTCCATAGCCATAATAGTCATTGCGGCCATACTCGTATGGGATGTCTCCTACTTTTTTGGCGGTATTTTTGAGAATCTCTACTACCTGATCTCTGGTAAGCTCTGGAGCTCTTTGGAGCATCAAAGCGATCACTCCGCTTACCTGAGGAGCGGCTGCAGAAGTCCCATTAAATCCAGTGATATCGGTGGAAAAGCAGTAGTTTGGATGTCCAAAACTGCCATCGGCATAGCCTAGAGGACCTTGGATATCCGTGGTGGTAACTGCCAGCGTCCCTCCTCCGCTGGGAGCGACAAAATCAAGAGCCGGACCGTAGTTGCTATACCATGCAATTTGGCCAAAATTAGTCACCGCGCCCACGGCGATGACGCTCTCCAGAGCTGACTCGTCATCACCCCAGTACCACTGACCTCTCCCTTCGTTGCCACTGGCAAATACAATCGGGGTCCCTTTTCCATTTCTCCCTTCATAGGCCACTTTATCGATAATATAGCGAACGGCATCTGCCACATCGTAAGTCCCCCAGCTGCAGTTGATCACATCTGCCCCAGCTTCGTTGGCAAATAAGAAAGACTCTAAAATTGTAGAGACATAGAGTGGCCGATCCTCTCCTGAAGGGTAGGAGCCGATAAGCTTGATACCTATCAAGGAACTATTATAGGCAATGCCCTGGACTCCTATGCCATTCTTCCTGGCAGCGATAAGTCCCGCGCAGGCAGTACCGTGTAGTTCATATGTATTGTCGTATGAGGCATCGCCATCCATCTGCACCAGATCAGTCTGGGCAATGAAAGATCCTTTAAGATCTGGATGGGTAAGATCGAAGCCGTTATCAATAACGGCTACATTAACCCCTTTGCCACTGGCATATTGCCACGCTTCATAGACATCGAGATCGATATCTGACATGGAGCCATGCTGGCCATAGTTATGAAATGTCCACTCTAAAGGGTTGAAGAGAGGATCGAAGGAGCGTTTTTTGGGAAAAAGCAAAAAATCTGGATGAGAAAAAAGAGCACAACCGCTTTCGTAAATCTCGTTAGCTACTTCAAAGGTCTCTTTGGGATCATGGGTAAAGAGCACAATGGAGCCATCTGGAAGCTTTTTGTGAGAGTATTTTTGGGTATATCTTTTTGTGCATCTACTTTTTGGTTTGATGATGACCCGATTGGTAACGCCAATGATATTACCTCTTTTATCTTTGAAATAGCGAATATTTAAAGAGCGATTATGTTGAGGCAAAGAGGTGAGGGTTTGCAAGGAACCATGATTGTAATACTCCCATCCAAAGAGAGGAAGAAAGAGTAGAAAAGGAAGAAAAAATCTCAATATTTAGTCCCTTTATTGTATTCCCTCGAACGCTCCTGGCCCTTCTGGTGTATATATATTTGTTTCTATTTTTTCAGGATTACTGAAATTTAATTTCACAGTAAAATATTTTTTTTTGGATAGAGAGGAGAGAGTATTGATAAAATCTGCTGAATAGGTTTGTGACTTTCCTGTTTTTCGATCAACAACTTTTAATTTTAAATTGGGACTATCTACAATTCTTTTAGGGACTTGAAGGGTGAATTGATTTCCATCAATCTCTCCATTAACTAAGACAGAATCTTTTTGATTATTTGAAAGAAAGATATCTTTATCTTCTGGATTTTTATCTATAAGAGTGATCACATATTTACGATAGAGATCTGTACCTACATATTTTATCTTTGGATCTCTTTTTTTTTCTTCTTTCTTTACAGAGCGGTATCTTGTATTTTTAATGGATTTTTCTTGTTTTTGTAAAGATTTTATCTGAAGATCATAATTTTCTTGATACTTAGCAATAGATTTAGCTACTTTTTCATCTGAAATATAATGAGATAATGGCTGAAAAAAGAGAAGTCCCCCAACTATTATGATTGCACTCAATACAAAAATAATTAAAATAGCATTCTTATGCGATACCACCAAATGCTCCTACACTACTGGAAGATTCTTCTTGTGATGAAACACTACTTGCACTACTAGAAGATTCTTCTTGTGATGAAACACTACTTGCACTACTAGAAGATTCTTCTTGTGATGAAACACTACTTGCACTACTAGAAGATTCTTCTTGTGATGAAACACTACTTGCACTACTGGAAGATTCTTCTTGTGATGATAACGGTATTAACATGTTTTTACCGAAAGAGACACTATTTTCATTTATGGTGATATTATCAAAAGCATATTGATGACGATAAGCCGAATGGATATAGTTCCAGTTATATTTTTCATCAGTTGGTTTTTCTATTTTTGCCACTACCGATTTCGTCTTGCTTATATACAACCATCCAAAAGGATCTGATTCATCATAATGAATATAGTAACCTTTAATCGGAAAACTCCTATTTGCAACTATTTGAGCTATTTTCTCTTTGTCTAATAATGAATTGTCTCCCATTATCTCCGTAAGAAGGTTTTTACCGAAAGAGACACTATTTTCATTTATGGTGATATTATCAAAAGCATATTGATGACGATAAGCCGAATGGATATAGTTCCAGTTATATTTTTCATCAGTTGGTTTTTCTATTTTTGCCACTACCGATTTCGTCTTGCTTATATACAACCATCCAAAAGGATCTGATTCATCATAATGAATATAGTAACCTTTAATCGGAAAACTCCTATTTGCAACTATTTGAGCTATTTTCTCTTTGTCTAATAATGAATTGTTGCTTACGCTGCTAGTCCATGAGCTTGAAGATGCTTTGCTAGAACTGCTTGCTTCAGAACTTGAAGATAAAGATAAACCACGTTCATACTCACAGCCTTGATATTTCCCATTTACTACAATAGGTTTTCCACCATTATAAGTACAGGATAGTGCTTTTTCTCTTTCACTTTGATTATCGTTTGAATCCCCACTGCTGCTAATCCATGAGCTTGAAGATGCTTTGCTAGAACTGCTTGCTTCAGAACTTGAAGATAAAGATGAACCACGTTCATATTCACAGCCTTGATATTTCCCATTTACTACAATAGGTTTTCCACCATTATAAGTACAGGATAGTGCTTTTTCTCTTTCACTTTGATTATCGTTTGAATCCCCACTGCTGCTAGTCCATGAGCTTGAAGATGCTTTGCTAGAACTGCTTGCTTCAGAACTTGAAGATAAAGATGAACCACGTTCATATTCACAGCCTTGATATTTCCCATTTACTACAATAGGTTTTCCACCATTATAAGTACAGGATAGTGCTTTTTCTCTTTCACTTTGATTATCGTTTGAATCCCCACTGCTGCTAGTCCATGAACTAAAATAAGAAGTCTTAGATATATTGATCTCTTTTATCTCTTCCTCAACCTTATATCGAGCCCCAAAATTAGTTATTGTTTTCTGGCAATTACCAACTTTCTTTACTTCCATACCTATTTTGATGTATTGCTCTTCATCCAATACCACACCACTACTATCTGGACTTTGGTATTCAAACTTCACATACCGGCTTGCATCACTTTTATTTCCCCAATTTTTCCCATCTGCAGAATAAAAGGCATCTCCTTCTATCGAACTATGGACATTTACAAACTGTAAACAAGAATCTATATGAGCACTTATTGTAATATTATGGTTGATCTTTCCATCAATTCCTTTTTTAGAGATACCTTCAATAATATGCTTTCCAGAAAAAAATTGAAGAGCATAATGTAAAATATCTCCGTTTTGTGTAGTATCGACTCTCATATCTACCGCACTACTGTTTCCTGTCCCGACAATATCAAGAACATTCTGTCCACTACAGGATTTTTGCTTTTCATGTAAAATAGCAAAATTTTCTACCGGATCACCATGAGAATCAAAATGTAAAGAGTTTATTAATGCATTTTTCCCGGTAGCGGAAGTAGGAAAGCCATCATGTATGGCTAATAGATAAGGTTTTGCTATTCGTACATATCCTTGGTAGGAACGTTCAATTGAAGATGCTTGATTTAAATTAATATAAAGCCATCCGCTTTTTGGAACATTTTTAAAATAGAACCATTTTACTATGTTAATAGGTTGATACAATACATTATATCCATCAAGTAAATACTTTTTAGCTTTCTCTTTCGTTGAAAATTCTTTTTCTGTTTTAAAAGCATTTAGATCTACATCTTTTACTGTTGACCCATCTGGTACAAAATAATAAAGCATTCCATATGTAGTATTCCTAGTGGAGCCTATTTTCATAGTAAGATTCGTTCCTTTTGGAATATAGACTCTATAGCGGTACCATTTATCACTACACCATTTGAATTTATGGGGATCAGGTTCATAAATACATACGCTATTATTAGCTTCTTGGCATTTTATCTGTTCACCTTTGTAATTTAGCTCCGTATAGGAAACAACCAATTTATTACCACTTGCCAATAGCTTATTATGAAAACCAACTTTATCATTATACATATCAGGATTTTGATACAATGATTTGTAGGCAGTAGAAGCATGTAAACTAAAAGAGGTTAAGAGTAACACAATAAATACAATAACGTTCATTTGAACCTCGTATATAGGGAATCGTTAGTTATTATCGGATAGTAGCAAAAAAAGCGTTAGGAGTATGTAAATAGGGCGTAAAGCCCTATTATAAGTAGATAATTAATCTTCTTCTGGTTTTGGATCTTTTCTATATTGATTGTAGAGATGGTTGTTGAGATAAAGATCACCAACTTTCTTCGCATAGAAAGTAGTTGGGATAATAGGTAGTCCCTTCCACGTTAAATCATTCGCGTAGTCAGTTGTATCATCAGGAAGATTGATATCTATATATCCACCTGATTTAAAGAGATATTTATTTGCCCATGCATCTGGATGGCCTTCATCATGCAAGAAAACAATTTGAACTTCGTCTGTCATATTATGTTCAGGACATTCAGGATTGTCTGGAGTAGGTCCAGAGAGATAGTCTCCATCTTGAGTATCATCACAAGAGTGATCACAATATGCAGCAGTTTCATTCATATCTCTAAAAGCTACATCAGTTTCACTCAAAGTATAATAAGCATCACAATCTGCAGCGTCTGCCCCAACCTTCCAATACGGATATGTAAAAATAGTCATGAACGGATCAGCTTTTAAATCACTATTACCTTCATACATTACATAGACATGATTTTTAGCAAGTTCATTTTTTAACTCTACTAAAACAGGTGCGCCATAGATTGCATCGATTCCTGTATCTGGGCCAAGAACCCCTGTACCCATAGCTGCTTCATTCGATGTATCACCAAATGCTAACATATTGAGGAACATAGCACGTTTTCCATTATCATCACTTACATTTCGGTAGATAATTTGTTGTCCCATCAAATCACTATCTGCCACATCAACGGCACCAGTTAAGTTCAAGTCAGCTGTTGTAAGGCCTTTCACATTTCTAAAAAGAATTTCTTTACTATATGGACAATCAACTTTCCATGTAGGATCCCAACTTTTGAGTGTACTTTCATTAAAATCACCTAATCCTATGACCTCTATATACCCTTTTTTCTCATCTGTATCACAATCAGTGTTCAAGAGTGCTCTTAAAGCAGTCAAGTCTACATTAAGTCCAGGAGTACCATCTGCCTTCACTATAACAGAGTCATCATCAGATTTAATATAAATATCTCCATCGTTACCAGCTGCAATTGTAGCTTCAAATACATCACCTGGAGTCAAGAATAGAGGAAAGTCTACCAACTCTTTTGAAGATTTACCTTCTCTTACGATAACTTTTGCAATTACAGCAGAAGTAGTATTTGTATTCACTACTTTGATTTTTGTTTGCCATCCGTTACCGTTTGCAAAATAGACTGGAGAAATAAGATAGTCACCTGTCCCATCTTTTTCAACATGAATTGCCGCTGTTGCAGCAGTCCCAACCAACGCTAGCGCCGCAGCACCAGATACCAAAACTCTTTTAAGACTCATAGTCTCTCCTTCCTTTAATTAAGATTCGTTGACGATTAAGATAAATAGCTCTACCTTAATCATCTATTTATATCCATATCTAAGCAATTTGATTATAACACAAAAATTATAATATTTTACTTTATTGTATTATTCCGATATACTAAAGTAATCTATTGCACTTTTTCGGTAATCTCATTGCTGAACTATATTCAGGATTTTCTATTGAAACTCTGCTTCTTCCTCATTTTTAGGTGGAAGAACATTTTGAAAAAATTTGTGATACCATATTCCATCTACTAAAATCCATTTATCTTTTGAAAATAATACGCTCTTATTTGTAACAATCTTCTTTTTTATTATAGCTGTACGGGAATTTGGAAATATAGCATCATAAAGAATTATTTTTGCTCCTTTTCCATAACCTCCCACTAAACCTTTATACTCTTGTAGAGGGATTAAATAACGCTGATAAGGAAGTTCAAACATATAGGATTTTTTATATTGATTATGAAGTCTATAATACCAATATTGAGAAAAACGATTTGCTAGATTTTTATCAATTTTTACTGAAACTTCAATATTGGAGTATCGAGGTTGTGAAGTAATTGGACTACATCCTGTTAAAAAAATAATAAAAACAATAGAGAAACACTGGAGAAATACCCTCATTGATATTTCTCCAAAACTTTTTCCCTTGCTCGATCAAAAGTTTTCTTATAAAGAATTTCAGCAATATTTTTTTTCACTTTTTCAAATGGAATATAGCTATCTTTATTAATTTTCTTATTCTTCACATAAAATATATCATAGGTATTTTTACCTACAACAAAAGGAGGTGTATATCCACCAACTTTTGTAGAAGATATAATTGCTCTATAGGGATTGACGATACGATTCAGTTCTTTCCAGCCGACATTTTTTTTAGTATATTTAAGACCTTTTTTTGGATTACGGTAAAACGTTAAAGCATCTTCAAATGTTTTAAATCTATATTGTACAAGTTGTACTTCATCTGACTTTTTAAATTGTTTGAGGTGATCGTAATAATAGGACTTTAAAACTTTTTCGGAGAGATGAATAGATTTTTGTAATCTTTTTACATATTGGTCAGCTAACTCTTTTTCTACTTGAATCAAGATTACTCTTTTTTTAAAAGGAGTGAGTAGTCCTTCTTTTAAATAGGCATTAGCTAAAATTCTATTTTCTTTTGCGATCTTTTTTGCTCCATCTTCATTCATTATAAAATGGAATTTTTCTTTGGTATAAAATTTTAAAGCATCTATATCGCTCTTCGTAACAGATACATTCTTATCTGGAGAAATAGATAATTGCAAGCCATAGGAAAATGTTGCTATCAATAAAATAGCTAAAAAATACCTTTTCATAGATTTTTGCCTTACTATATTATTTTTATTATTATTTTTTTTGATGGTGATAAATTAAGGAAGGAGAGGTTGGAGAACCTCTCTTTGAGTCGCTTGGTGCTGCTGGTTTGGTTTATAAATACAGAATATAGTATAGCATAATTTTTTTATTATGCTTTTTGTCCTGCTTTATATGCTTAGCCTCCCAATCCTTCAAAAGCTCCTCCACCACTTGAAGTTGAAGAGCTTGAAGTTGCTTCACTAGAACTGCTTTCTTCAGAGCTTGAAGTTGCTTCACTAGATTCATTTCCACCTAAACCTTCAAAAGCTCCTCCGCCATTTGAAGTTGAAGATGCTTCACTAGAGCTGCTTTCTTCAGAACTTGAAGATGCTTCACTAGAGCTACTTTCTTCAGAACTTGAAGTTGCTTCGCTTGAACTGCTTTCTTCAGAACTTGAAGATTCACAAGTACTTCCACCACCTGGAAGCTCTTCACATTCACTAGAGCTACTTTCTTCAGAACTTGAAGTTGCTTCACTAGAGCTGCTTTCTTCAGAACTTGAAGTTGCTTCACTAGAGCTACTTTCTTCAGAACTTGAAGATGCTTCACTAGAGCTACTTTCTTCAGAACTTGAAGTTGCTTCACTAGAGCTGCTTTCTTCAGAACTTGAAGTTGCTTCACTAGAACTGCTTTCTTCAGAACTACTGCTTGCTTCACTTGAATTACCAGTGTTCGTTGATGTACTTTCTCCTGGTATTGGTAGAAGATTTCCACCAGAAATTTCACTGCTGGAAGATGCTTCACTAGAACTGCTGCTTGTTCCAGCTTGATATGCTCCATTAAATAGAGCAAGATATTCAGCTGCCTCATCATCATATTTATCTGGAGTTGCATTTTCAAGCTTTTCTCCCAAAGGCTTCAAAGGCTCTGGCAAAATATCATTTAAACGTAGTCCATTCTTCAATGCTTGAATTAAATCACTGAGAGTATTCACTAAAAAAGATGTTGTAGAACTTGAAGACTCCTCACTAGAAGATTGATCTTCTGGCGTAGGCAAAAGACCTTTTGTAACAGCATTTTTAGATTCGATATAAGAAAGAAGAGCTGAAAGTAATACTGCATTTTTTCTCACTTCAGCAGAAGCTTCAGGAATAGCTACATCGAAATTTGTATCAGCTGGCAAATCGAAAGCTGCAGCCACTTCAGCTGGAGTCATACCATGTTGAATAAGAACAGTATATGGGTTGACATTTTGGTAACTTCCAGGAGCTACCATCTGAGGTGCGTATGGCTCACCTGCATCAGCTTGGCCATTTCCATTCACATCATTGATACCATCTTTTGCAGCAATCACTGGACAACTTGCAACATCAGCAAATTGATATGCACCAGGAGTAGATGTCGCAATTGCTTGGGCAAGAACACTTCCATTTGCTTCCTCACAGGTCACTGTAGCCATCAACACATATCCATCAGAAACTTTTACTGTTTTGATAGTTGGAGCACTACTTGAGCTGCTGGAACCACCACATTCTTGTCCTGGTAAACATACTGAGCTACTAGAGCTGCTTGAGCTAACACTGCTAGAGACGGAACTACTGGATGTACTTGAACTCACACTGCTGGAAACAGAGCTACTAGAACTTGATACAGCTGTAGAAGATCCGCCACCTCCACATCCTGTAAAGACAACAGTAGCGGTCAATAGTGAAGCTGCTATTACACTTATCATTCTCGTTTTCTGCATTATACACTTCCTTAATAGTGGGATTTAACGAATTTCCAAAAATTATACATTAAAAAAGGTTAGTTGTCTATTAATCTCTCACAATTTCAAAAAGATAGTTTTTTTTATTTTTGTTAAAATAGATTAAGAAAGAGTGCGTAACTTTTTTATTCGAGGGAATCTTCCTTGGAGCTTCTCCTGGTAAAAGCTCTCTTGGAGGCTTTGCATTTGCTCCATTTTGGCCAAAAATACGAAATTTTTCAATTTCATCTATCAAGACATCTGCGTAGATATACTGTATGTGCTCGCTTGGTATAGGAAATTTAATAGGATAAGCAGACTCCAATCTAACAAGAGTTTTCTTTTTAGCATTAACATAATAAGCCACATAAGGAAAAGGAATAGCATGAAGAGAGTTTTTTGTCTGAAGATAAAGCAGATCATAATCTCTATTATAGCTCTTTGATATCTGCGTAACATTGGACTCGCTCAAATCTTGATACATCAGCAAAAATATTTTATCTTGAAAGGATAAACTATTAGCATTTTTGGTCAAAACATTGTTTGTGATTGTCTGCAAAGCAAGAGCTTTATATAAAAAGAGAACAACAATGACCGTCAAGGCAATAGATACCATCAATTCGATAAGTGTAAAAGCATTTTTACTCATTGAGCTGTAACACATATAAAAAATCTCCACTATTTTCAAATCTTGCGTATATTTTAATAAATGAGATATCAATAGGATTGGAGGTTGTCTCTTCTTCTTTTTTAAATCCTTCCAATACCGGCATAGATATTTTTATATCTTGCTCTTGATACTGCACTTTTGTCTTTTTCAACAATTTTTGAAGTCCATCATCATCTATAAAATAGCTTTTATCCAAAAAGTCCTCCAAATGTTTGCTAAGATGATTAAAATTTGGGTTTCGATGCAAAGAGATAATGGTCATATAGTGAATCGTTTCATTTTTTTGGATGATTTTTTTCAAAAAATTGAGATTAACGCCAGCATTTTTTAAAAGTGCAGTCCCAATAAGAGTTAAAATAACGACAGAAATAATCACCTCAATAATAGTGAAAGATTTTTTCATGATACTGGCGTGGGAAGGAGTGATTGCTTTTCCTGAATGTCGGTTTGATAATTAGATATATTATCAAAATTTATTTTTAAATGATACTCTTCTTGAGGGGAAAGTGTATTCAATTCTTTTATAAAATTCGCATCGAGCTCCTTTTTCTCCTTGAAACCACTTTTAATAATAACCAGCTTCAAATTTCCATTTTCAAGACTTTGAATAGGAATTTTTAGGATAAACCTATGTCCATCTAATGAGCCAATAACTTTTTTATATCCTGAATTTATTGTAACATTCTCATCTTCTAGATTGGTGTCAATTAGAGCTATTTTAAAATCTTTATCTTCTATATAATATTTGACTTTTTTCTCTTTATACAAAGGAATTTGTGCTTTAGAAGATGATGAAACAAAAGAGGAACTTTGCTTTGTTTCTATAACAATCGATGACGCAGATGATGAAGAATTTTGTATCTTGCTGATTTGTATTGTATTAGAAGATGTTGTAGTTGAAGGAATAAAGATCCATGTCAATATCCCTATTCCCCCTATTATTAAAATATATAATAATTTTTTATCCATTGCTTGTACAGTATCCTAAATCTGGATCATAGCTATATCCTGATGGACAAGATTTAATTGAAGAAGATGAAGATTGAATTGTAATATTAGTTGTAATATTACTAGTTGGAAGAATGTTATTACTATTTTGTTGAACAGAAGAAGTAGAAGAGTAAGAAGCTCCCTCATTCCCTCTATTGCTTGTACAGTATCCTAAATCTGGATCATAGCTATATCCTGATGGACAAGATTTAATTGAAGAAGATGAATCTATATTGCTATATTCGCTACTTTGATTTTCTTGAACTATATTATCACTATTATCACTTGAAACAAATCGAATGCTAGACGAAGTTATAATAGGAGTGAGATTTGGTATTTCTATCCATTTTAAAGTACGATTATCTTCTTCCATACCTTTGAGTTTGTAAATATTTTTCGTTTTGTTCGAAACATAAATCCATTCATCTTTTACTTGAACAAAATATCCACTAACAGGAAAAGACTTAGATTTCAATGTTACAATAGTCTCTTTTTGCTCTTTGCTTAAATTATTTTCTGGTATCATCGATGTAATCGAATTAGCTATCGTAGCAGTTTTTGGTTGATTTGTTGAGGAGAAGTCTATTATTTCATAATTTTCATTGTCATTTTCTTGGGAATCAATAGAAACTGTAGGCTGCACCGAAAAATGAATAGATGTTGTAAATACATCAGTATCTTTATCCAACGTATAGTTGCCATCTGGATTTAGCTTAATAACTCTTTTAATATCCTTCAAATTATTATTTTCTAATATATGATCATACTCCTCAAGTTGCTCAATGGCATCTACAGGATCTCCTCCCGGGCTTAAAAATGTCGTACCATAAAGCCATTTTTTGAATTTGTCCTTGTCAATAATTTCCATTGTACAATCAACACGAACAGTCGCAGTTTCTACATAACCATGGTCTCCGTGAGCTTCCGCATTGTTTTCTACAATAGTAACATAAACCCATCCCCCTTCATCCATATCATATGCTGCTTGACTGAAAGTATTAATCGCAAGATGTTTTATAGTTGGTTGTTCATTGCTATATAATAAATCATCTTTGGCACTTAATACCACAGAAGCAGGTAAATAATTTATATGATCTAAAGTAGGATTATTATCTCCTCTATATTTTAAATCTATTCTCATACTAGTATTTGGAAGAGTGGCAATAACAAAATCAACAGATGTTCCAGCAGGAATATAATACTTGAGACGTAACCAACCATTAGGATGATAATACTCTCCATCCTTTGTCTTATTAGCATGTTGCACTAATATATAATCTTTACTAATGGTCAAGACATTGTTGTTATTCAAAAAATCTTTATTACCAAGTATAGTAGCAAGAAATCGTCCATCATAAAGAGAAACAAAAGAGCCAGCATAACCAGCAATTTGAATGATTGCAACAAGAGTAAAAAAGTATTTTAGCATTGTTTGACCTTCCAAAGATTATAATAATACTATCGGAATAATAACAAAATTTTGTTATAGCTATGTTAGAAGAGAGTTGTAGAAGAATAAAAGGGCAAAAAGCCCTTTTAGAATTACTTACTATATGCTGGCTTGATAACGTTTGTTACGTTTGTTCCAGATACATTTTTAGCAGTCATAAGTGTTGGAATACCGTGGATTCCTTTCCTTTTATTAAACCATGTTTTATTTCCAGTAAGATCGAAGTCAACATATCCGTTTGTGAAAGATCCTGTATAACTTGCGACATCCCAGATACAAATTTCTGTATTACAAGTACGGACTATTTGTTTACCACCTGAGAATTCGGTTGTCTGTATATTGGTATGTTCTTCCATATCTCTTGCAACAGTCGAGTACTTGAGGTAGTAATCCATCAAAGAGACTGTACTTGCATCACCATCTTTACTATTATCAAAAGAATATCCAATAGGAGAATTATTCAGAGGTGTTGTAGGATGGAGATATTTTTTCATAGGTTGAGTCAAAAGCAATACAGTATCAGCTACTCCACCTTGACCATTATCATAGTATGTTGCATATAAATGCGTTTTTCTTAAAGCTTCAGAAACTTTTAGCAACACGCCAGTAACTGTTTGTCCAGCATCAGGAATGATAACATTACCAGCTTTAGTATCTGCTGCAATTACTCTTTTTGTATTTGCTTTACTTCCTGTAACACCTTCAAGTGCAGTTGCTGGAAGCGTCATAGCAAGATTACCGTATTGATTTTTTGCAAAAAGAATTTCTTGTCCATACATACTCGTGGTATCTACACCACTCCATATGTTACCTGGATTTACTCCATTATTTAAAGTCGCTTTATAGTAGGCATATAGATCATCTTTATCTTGTGGTCTATTCAAAGCCCAAGTGTTACCATCGTTGTCCATATCTGGAACAGCTGAAGCTGCGATTTGACCTACACCAAATACTTCAATATATCCATAGTGGTTGTCTTGAAGACCTTCCGCAGGGAAAAGAGGAACTCTTTGTGGAGTAACGCTCGCTGGAACACCTTTGACAATCATAGAATCATCGTTACATACCAATACAACGTTACCATTGCTGTCGGTTTCAAGAGTCGCTTCCCAAACATCACCAGGAGTTAAATAGATAGGAAAGTCAAGTTTTTCTGCACTTGTTTTCCATTCTCTAATAACTACTTTCGCAACGATAGATTGAGTAGGGTTTGTATTTACAACTCTAATATTTGTTTTCCAATTTCCTGCAGTAGTCGCTGCATAATATGGAAACACAAGATAATCACCTGTTCCGTCAGTTGCAATATTAACAGCCCCTGAATTATCTGCTGCGAATGCACTAGAACCTAGGATAGATAGTGCTGCAACACCTGAAAGCATAAGTCTCTTTAACGTCATTTTTTCTCCTTACATGTAAGTTTATAAACTACACCAACTCTTGCTCGAGCTTGCTGGTGTTGTTTTCTACCTGTTTATTATATCATTTAAATTTAAAATTTAAATTAAAAATAGCTTGCTTTTAATTTAGATTCATCACTTTTAGTCTATATTTTGATGAAAAGTTGGTAATTTTGTTGTTTTCATCAAATGATACCATTCTCCACCAATAAGATACCATTTGTCTGTGAAATTAAAAGACGTTTTCTTATCTTGGGAAATATAAGTAGAGTGGATATTAGCCGTATAATTATTTGGGAAATTGATAGATCGAAGAATGGTAGTATAGTTTTGATCGTTTGGCTCATTGAATTCCTTATACCACTTGAGCGAATGAAGGAATCTTTGGTGAGGAAGCTCGTAATAGTAAGCTTTTTCAAACTGTTTTTTAGCAAAATAATCCCAATACTCTTTATACCGCTGGACAAGTTGACGCTCTTTTGAAGATTTTGACTGAAATTTCGGTGAAATTTGAGCTAATGTAACCTTATGTGCACATCCACTCAAAAATATTAAAACAGATATCAAAAAAAGATAACGAAGATGACTCATTGGCACTGCTCAATCAGTTTCTTTTTTATTTGGGGAAATATTTTTTGCAAAAGAACTTTTTTGATTTTTGGCCTACTCTCTTCTAAACTCAATTTTTTTGTAGGTTCTATTTTGTTAATTTTAAATACAACGTAATTTCCTCCATAAAATACTGGAGGAGTCAATTCACCAACTTTAGCTTTGTCAAAAAGTGAAGCGATCAATGGATTGATCTGACTTTTAGGCAATGTTATATCGACTGTATCCCCTGCTTTCTCTTTACCGTTAGCTCGATAAAATTTCAATGCTTTTTCGAAATCTGAAAATTTATAAGCGGTAAAATGAATTTTCTCTTCTTGAACAAACTCTTTGGAATGCGTTTTGTAGTAAGACTCTAGTACATCTTGATCTATTTTAATCTTTTCTTGATTTTTTTTGACAAACAAAGTAGCCAGCTCTTTTTCTGCTTTCAATCGCAAGGCCATCAAGAGATCGTTAGGCGCGGAATATCGCTTTATAAATTCGTTCGAGAGAATCCGATTTTCTCGGATATATTTTTGTGCATCTTTCTTGCTGATTTTAAGATGGTTTTGTAAAAAATTTCTAATTACCATCTCTATTTCTGACTGAGTGATAGAGATATTGGTGTCTGGAACAATTTTTATCTCTACTGCTTGTAAAATTGATACAATTAAAAAGGAGAATATTGCTATTCTTTTCATTGACACTACTTTATTTTTTTTGGGAAATTATAGCATAGGAA